>JBASRP010000287.1:0-7524 GCA_049273905.1 Actinomycetota bacterium | reverse complement strand
CGCCGGGATCGTCCTCTTCCTCGCCGCCCAATTCCTTCCCGATAGCTATCCGATGTTCGCGCTGCCCTCGTACGTGCTCCGGATGCTCGGTGTTTTCGGAGCGATGGCGGCCGTCCGTACGAGCGATTCCATCGACCCGCTCACCTTCGCCGTCACGTTCGCGGTCGGGCTGGTGTGGGTCCTCGCGTACGAGTGCGTTCTGTTCGCTCGCACGCCGTGGCTGGCGATCGAGTTCATGAAGGAGCAACCGTGACCACAACCATGGCCCCCGCCGGCACCGCGACGGCACCCCCCAAGAAGAAGGGCGGGAAGCTGATCCGGGTGGCTGCCGTCATCGCGATCTCGGTCGGAATCGTGTACCTGGTCGACGCGATCGTGGGGTTCGGCCCGAAGACGTTCCACGCCCCGACGGTAGACGAGCTGTTCGAGTTCAAGCCGATCTTCACGGTCGCCGGGCTCGAGGTGACGTTCCCCACGATCGTCATGTTCGTGATGACGTTCCTGTTGATCTTCTTCTTCGTGCGCGCGTTCTCGAAGCCCACATTGGTCCCGAAGGGCTCCCAGAACGTCGCGGAAGCCGGGGTCGATTTCATCCGCGAGCAGATCGCCCTCGCGACGATCGGTCCCGAAGGGCACGCCTGGGTGCCGTTCCTGACGGCGATCTTCTTCTGGGTCTTGGCGAACAACTTCATGTCGATCTTCCCGTTCGTGCAGTTCCCGGTGACGTCGCGGATGGCATACCCGGTCACGCTCGCGATCACATCGTGGTTCATCTTCAACTTCGTCGGGATCCGCAAGCAGGGCTTCTTCGGCTACTTCAAAGGCATCATGTTCCCGCCGGGAGTTCCGATCGGCATCAACTATCTGCTGGCGTTCATCGAGCTCTTCTCGACTGTCATCGTGCGCCCGATCACGCTGTCGGTCCGGCTCTTCGCCAACATGGTCGCCGGCCACATGATCTTGGGCGTGTTGTTCGTCGCCTCGTCGGTGTTCATCGCGGGCGGTTTCCTGGGCCGGGTCGGATTCATCGCGCCGTTCGGACTCTCGATCGCGCTCATGGGACTCGAGCTCTTCGTGATCGCTATGCAAGCGTTCATCTTCACGATCCTTACGGCTGTCTACATCGGCGGTGCGTTGCACCCGGAGCACTAGCAAGGGGGAGGACATGGCATTCTTCGCGTCGCTCTTGGGCCTGCTGGCGCAGGTACAGGACTTCAGCCCGATCGGTAAAGGCCTCGTGTACGGCCTCGCCGCCATCGGGCCGGGCATCGGCATCGGCATCATCTTCGGCAAGGCGATCGAAGCGGTCGCCCGCCAGCCGGAAGCCCGTGGTCAGGTCACGACCATGATGTACATCGGCTTCGCGCTCGCCGAAGCGCTGGCGCTGTTCGGCTTCGTGCTCTTCTTCATCCTGAGCTAGGGAGGCAGCGATGCTCGCGGCACTGATCCTTGCGGCGGAAGAATCGGGCGTTCCCCGGTTCGTGAAGCCGCACACAGACGAATTGGTCTGGGGCTCGATCGCCTTCCTGATCCTGTTCCTGGCTCTGGCGAAGGTGGCGTTCCCCAAGCTGAACCAGATGCTTCAGGAGCGCTCGAACAAGATCCGCGAGGGCCTCGAGTCGGCGGAGAAGTCGAAGACGGAAGCCGACCGGATGCTCGAGCAGTACCGCAAACAGCTCGACGAAGCGCGCGGCGAAGCGCAGAAGATCATCGAGGAGTCCAAGCGCACGGCGGAGTCGCTCAAGGCCGATCTGACGAAGAAGGCCGAGGCCGAGGCGCAGGACATCGTCAACCGCGCGCGCGCCGACGTGGCCGGCGAGGCCGACCGCGTCCGGCAGCAGCTGCGGGCGGAGCTGGCGAACCTGTCGCTCGAACTCGCGTCGCGAGTCATCGAGCGCGAGCTGGCGCAGCCCGAGAGCGCGCGGCAATTCGTCGATCGCACGATCGCGGAGCTGGCGGCTTCCGGCAACGGGGCGGGAGGGAACGGAGCGCGATGACCGATCTCTCGCGCGGCTACGCGCAGGCTCTGTTCCAGGTCGCCCAAGCGGAGGGCGCGCTCGAGCAGGTCGAGGATGAGCTGTTCCGTTTCGCGCGCATCCTCGAGAACGAGACGCGTCTGCGGGAGGCGCTGACGGACCCGTCGCAAGAGGCCGAGCACCGCGCGAAGATGGTGCAGGAGCTACTCGGGCCGAAGGCATCTCCGCACACGACGAACATCATCTCCTTCGTCGTGCAGCAAGGCCGCGCGCGCGAGCTGCCTAAGATCATCGACTCGCTCGTTCAGCTGGCCGCTCAAGAGAGGAACAAGGCGGTTGCGGAGGTCCGCAGCGCCACGCCGCTCGACGGTGATCAGCGCCAGAAACTCGTAGACGCCATCGCGAAGGCGACGGGCAAGAACGTTGAGCTGAAGGTGCTCGTCGATCCGTCCGTGGTCGGTGGACTGCTCGTCCGTGTCGGGGACCAGGTCTTCGACGGGACGGTGCGGCGCCGCCTCCAGATGGCTCGGGAGCACATCGGGAGAGCGGAATAATGGCTGAGCTTCAGATCGACCCCAACGAGATCTCCTCGGTCCTTCGCAAGTACGTCGAGGACTACAAGCCCACCGTCACGCGCGAGGAGGTCGGCCGGGTCCTGTACTCGGGCGACGGCATCGCGCGTGTGTCGGGGCTGCCGCGCTGTATGGCGAACGAGCGTCTCGAGTTCCCCGGTGGCATCGCCGGCGTCGCGCTGAACCTCGAAGAGAACGAGATCGGCGCCGTGGTCCTCGGCGACCCGTCGGACGTCGAAGAGGGCGACCCGGTCAAGCTGACGGGCGAGATCCTCTCGGTCCCGGTCGGCGACGCGATGCTCGGACGCGTCATCGACGTTCTCGGCAACCCGATCGACGGCGGCCCCCCGCTCGACGAGTCGAAGGTCGCGGGGCTGCGTCCGCTCGAGATCCAGGCGCCCTCGGTGGTCCAGCGGCAGCCCGTGAAGGAGCCTCTGTACTTCGGGATCATGGCCGTAGACGCGATGACGGCCGTCGGCCGTGGTCAGCGCGAGCTGATCATCGGAGACATGAAGACGGGCAAGACCGCGATCGGCATCGACGCGATCATCAACCAGAAGCGTTTCTGGGGAACCGACCGCCAGGTGAAGTGCATCTACGTCGCGGTCGGCCAGAAGGACTCGACCGTCGCGCAGGTCGTCCAGGCTCTGAAGGACGAGGGCGCGATGGAGTACACGACCGTCGTCGTCGCCGGCGGGTCGCGCCCCGCGCCGTTCAAGTACCTGGCGCCGTACGCCGGTTCGGCCATCGGCCAGCACTGGATGTACAACGGCGAGCACGCGCTGATCGTGTACGACGACCTGTCGAAGCAGGCCGAGGCCTACCGCGAGATCTCCCTGCTCCTGCGCCGTCCCGCCGGCCGCGAGGCCTACCCGGGCGACGTCTTTTACCTCCACTCCCGTCTGCTCGAGCGTGGCGCGAAGCTCTCGGACGACCTCGGCGGCGGCTCGCTCACCGCGCTGCCGATCGTCGAGACCAAGGGCGGCGACATCTCGGGGTACATCCCGACGAACGTCATCTCGATCACCGACGGGCAGATCTACCTGGAAGAGGGTCTGTTCAACGCCGGCGTCCGCCCGGCGATCAACGTCGGCAAGTCGGTGTCGAGGGTAGGAGGAAACGCCCAGATCAAGGCGATGAAGTCGGTCGCCGGGTCGCTGCGTCTGGACCTGGCCGCCTATCGCGAGCTCGAATCGTTCGCCGCGTTCGGCTCCGAGCTCGACAAGTCGTCGCAGCGGCAGCTTGAGCGCGGCGCGCGGCTGGTCGAGCTGCTGAAGCAGCCGCAGTACTCGCCGGTGTCGGTCGAGGATCAGGTGATCTCGATCTACGCTGGGACCAACGGCTACCTCGACGAGATTCCCGTCGTCGACGTGAAGCGGTTCCAGCGCGAGCTTCTCGAGTTCATCCACTCGCGCAACGCCGACATCCCGAAGACGATCGTCGAAGGCGGCGCGATGTCGGAAGAGGTCACCGCGCAACTGAAGGGCGCGGTCGAGGAGTTCCGGCGCGGCTTCCAGCCGACCGATTCCGGCCCTGCGGCCGCGAAGGAGAACGTCGGCTGGGAACGCACCGCGTCGCCGGAAGAGACGGCGGAGGCCTAGGCGACCGATGGGTGCCAAGTACCGGCAGTGGCAGCGGCGGATCGGGTCGATCCAGTCGACGATCAAGATCACGCGCGCGATGGAGCTCGTCGCGGCGTCGCGGATCGTCAAGGCCCAGAACCGCCTGGTGCAGGCGCGCCCCTATGCGCAGCGGATCCAGCAGGCGATCCGTGAGCTCGCCGGGATCACCGAGGTGGAGCACGAGTTCCCTCTGTTGAAGCCGCGCGACGAGATCCGCTCGACCGGCCTCCTCGTCATCACGAGCGATCGCGGCTTGGCCGGCGCGTACAACTCGAACGTGATCCGCGTCGGCACCGGGATCCTGCGCGACGCCGAGAAAGAAGGCCGGAACCGCCGGCTTCACATCGTCGGCCGGAAGGGGCTCTCGTTCTTCCGGTTCCGCGGCTACGAGCTTGCGTCGCAGACGACCGGCATCTCCGACACGCCGCGCTTCCAGGACGCCGAAGCGCTGGGAGAGCGTCTGGTGAAGGAGTTCATCGACGGCGACGTCGACGAGGTGCGGATCGCCTACACCGACTTCCGCTCCGCGGGAAGCCAGGTCGCGACATCCACGCGCATCCTCCCGATCGCGCGCGAAGAGGTCGAGGCGACGAAGGGCGAGATCAACCCGCTATACGAGTTCGAGCCCGAGCCGGCGGAGATCCTCTCGTTGCTGCTGCCGCGCTACGTCAACACGGTCATCTTCGCGTGCATGTTGGAGTCGAGCGCATCAGAACACGCCGCGCGGCGCCGTGCGATGAAGGCGGCGACGGACTCCGGCGAAGATCTCATCAAGGTGTACACGCGCATCGCGAACCGCGAGCGCCAGGCCGAGATCACCTCCGAGATCATGGAGGTCGTCGGCGGCGCCGAGGCGTTGCGTGAAGAAGAGAAGGTCTTGGCTTCGACGTAGAGAGGCGGAACGACATGGCGATGACAGAAGAGGCGGCAAAGGCGGAGGCGCAAGCGACCGAGGGTCGCGTGATCCAGATCATCGGCCCTGTCGTCGACGTCGAGTTCCCGCCGGAGCACATCCCAGAGATCAACACGGCGCTCGAGATCGAGTTCGAGGTCGGCGATACGAAGGAAGTGATCGTCGCCGAGGTTTCGCAGCACATCGGCGACGGAACGGTCCGCGCGATCTGTATGCGTCCGACCGACGGACTCCGCCGTGGCGCGCGCGCCAAGAACACGGGCGCTCCGATCATGGCGCCGGTCGGCAACGAGACGCTCGGCCACGTGTGGAACGTGATCGGGAAGCCGCTCGACACCGCGAACGTCGAGGTGAAAGAGCATTGGCCGATCCACCGCGACCCACCGGACTTCAAGGACCTCGAGGCGCGTCTCGAGATGTTCGAGACCGGCATCAAGGTCATCGATCTCATCGAGCCGTACGTGAAGGGCGGAAAGATCGGGATGTTCGGCGGCGCCGGCGTCGGCAAGACCGTGGTCATCCAGGAGATGATCTATCGCGTCGCGCGCCAGCACGGTGGCGTGTCTGTGTTCGCCGGCGTGGGGGAGCGCACGCGCGAAGGCAACGACCTCTGGCTCGAGATGAAGGAGTCCGGCGTCCTCGAGAAGGCGGCGCTGGTCTTCGGTCAGATGGACGAGCCGCCGGGGGTCCGTCTTCGGATCGGTCTCGCCGGCCTGACGATGGCCGAGTACTTCCGCGACGTGCAGCGCCAGGACGTGCTGCTGTTCGTGGACAACATCTTCCGCTTCACGCAGGCGGGCTCCGAGGTCTCGACGCTCCTCGGCCGCATGCCGTCGGCGGTCGGCTACCAGCCGACGCTCGCCGGTGAGATGGGCTTCCTGCAGGAGCGGATCACGTCGACGAAAGGCCGCTCGATCACGTCGATGCAGGCCGTCTACGTCCCCGCCGACGACTACACCGACCCGGCGCCGCACACGACCTTCGCCCACCTCGACGCGATCACGCGCCTCGAACGTTCGATCGTCGAGAAGGGCATCTACCCGGCCGTCGACCCGCTGACGTCGTCCAGCCGCATCCTGGACGCGCGCTACGTCGGTGAGGATCACTACCGCGTCGCGCGAACGGTTCAGGAGATCCTGCAGAAGTACAAGGACCTCCAGGACATCATCGCGATCCTCGGGATCGACGAGCTCTCCGAGGAGGACAAGCTGACGGTTTCCCGCGCCCGCAAGTGCGAGAAGTTCTTCTCGCAGCCGTTCTTCGTCGCCGAGCAGTTCACCGGCCAGGCCGGCGTCTACACGCCGATCAAGGAGACGATCGAAGCGTTCGACGCGCTGACGAAGGGGGACCTCGACCACCTGCCCGAGCAGGCGTTCTCGATGGTCGGCGGGATCGACGGCGTGATGGCGAAGGCGCGCGAGCTGGGGGTCGAGGGGGTCTAGTGCCTCTCACCGTTCAGATCGTCACACCGGAACGTGAGGTCGTCGTCGCCGACGACGCCACGCTCGTGATCGCGCACGGGATCGAGGGCGATGTCGGCATCATGACCGGCCACGCGCCGCTACTCATCGCGCTCGGCATCGGACCGCTCACGCTGGTGCGTGAGGCGGACCGGCGCGACGTGATCGCGATCGACGGCGGCTTCCTCCAGGTGTCCCGCGATCAGGTGATCGTGCTTGCGGAGTACGCGATCCTTCCGAGTGAGATCGACGTCGGCCAGACCGAAGCCGAGATCGCCGAGCTGAAGCAACGTCTCGCCGCGGAGGCGGAAGCTGAGGACGTCAAGAAGCAGCTGGCGCGCGCCGAGATGGTGTACGCCGTCGCGCGCATGTAGCGCGACGCTCCGAGGAATAACCCCCTCCGGGAGTACCATGTCCGCCACTATGGAGCGTTTCCTCATCAGCGGAGGCACGCCGCTGCACGGTCGCGTCGCGGCCGGCGGCGCCAAGAACTCTGCGCTCAAGATCATGGCGGCGACGCTCCTTGCGCCCGGGACGTACCGGCTCGAAAGGGTCCCGCGCATCGCCGACGTCGAGACGATGCGGAAGGTGCTGGGGCGGCTCGGCGCACGCGCCGAGTTCCAAGGCGACGTCTGCACGATCACCGTTCCCGACTCGCTCGCGACCGAGGCGCCGTACGACCTCGTCCGCGCGATGCGCGCGTCGATCATCGTGCTGGGGCCGCTGCTCGCGCGCACCGGCCGGGCGCGCGTCGCGATGCCCGGCGGCTGCAACATCGGCTCGCGGAAGATCGATCTGCACCTGCGCGGCCTCGAGCGGATGGGCGCCGAGATCACGTTTGACCACGGCTACCTCGACGCGAGCTGTGACGGCCTGCACGCGGCGCAGGTTTCGCTCGACTTCCCGTCGGTGGGGGCGACCGAGAACCTCTTGATGGCCGCATCGCTGGCCAAGGGGACGACGCTCGTTGAGAACGCCGCC
>JBASRP010000402.1:0-1942 GCA_049273905.1 Actinomycetota bacterium | reverse complement strand
CCGGAGCGATGATCGACGTGTCGGACGGACTCGCGGCGGACGTCTCGCACATGGCCGAGGCGTCGAGCGTCGGCGTGACACTTCGGACCGCGCCGACGGCTGCCGGTCTCCAAGACGTCGCCGCGTGGCTATCGCGCGACGCGCTCGAGCTCGCCCTGGCCGGGGGCGACGACTACGAGCTTGCGATCGCGATCTCGCCGGACCGCGTCGACGCGTTGAGCGCCGTCCTCGCCCCGACGCCGGTGACCATCGTCGGCGAGATGGTCGAGGGGACGCAGCGTGTGCTCCAGCGCGAGGACGGCACGACCACAGATCTCGCGAAGCTCGGATGGGACCACTTCGAGGAGACCACGTGATCCCGCGCGCGCTCACGATCGCCGGGTCCGACTCCGGAGGCGGAGCCGGCATCCAGCAGGACTTGAAGACGTTCCAGGTGCACGGCGTGTGGGGCATGACCGCGATCACAGCGGTCACGGTCCAGAACACGATCGGCGTGTCGGGCTTCGTAGAGATCCCGCCGGAGACCGTGGCCGCGCAGATCGAAGCCGTCGCCAGCGACATCGGCGTGGACGCCGCGAAGACGGGCATGCTCGCAAGCGCCGCGATCGTCGAGGCCGTTGCCAAAGCCGTGCGCGATGCGGAGATCGACAAGCTCGTCGTCGACCCGGTATTCATTTCCAAACACGGCGACCCGCTGCTGCACGCCGACGCCGTGGACGCGCTGCGCCGAGAGATCCTGCCGCTCGCCTTCGTGGTCACGCCGAACGCGCATGAAGCTGGGGAGCTCGCGGGTATGAAGGTCCGAACGCGCGCCGATCAGATACAGGCGGCGCGGGCGATCCTCGCTCTCGGCGCGCGGGCGGTCCTCGTGAAGGGCGGCCACATCAAGGGGAAGGAAGCCGTCGACGTCCTCGCCGTCGGAGACAAGACCGTTGAGTTCAGCGCCGAGCGTCTCGACACGCCGAACACGCATGGGACCGGATGCATGCTTTCGGCCGCAATCGCCGCCGGCCTGGCGAAGGGTGAGGATCTCGAGGCGGCGATCTCGGCGGCCAAGCGCTTCGTCACCCGAGGCATCACGAACAGCCTGGCGATCGGAAAGGGGATCGGCCCGGTAAACCCCGGGCCGATCTAGCCGGCGCGCTGGATCTTGCCGGCCTTGATGCAGCGGGTGCAGACGTTCATCCGCTTCGCGGACCCGTTCACGAGGGCCCGGACCCGCTGGATGTTGGGGTTCCAGCGGCGCGGAGACCGGCGGTGGGAGTGCGAAACCTGCATCCCGAAGCTCGGTTTCCGTCCGCAAACGTCACACACGGCTGCCATGGCCCGGCCATCGTACCGGCCACCCTGACGTGCGGCAACGCGCTCGAAGGACCGGCGAAAGCCGCACAGGGGCCCATTGCTAGGATGACCGCGTGATCCCCCTCCTCGGCGCTCCAGAGCTCCGGCGCGCCATCCTTGCGGCCCTCGAAGCCCTCCGGAACCGGCAGGACGAGGTCGACGCGGCCAACGTCTACCCGGTCCCGGACGGCGACACGGGCATCAACCTGGTCCTCACGATGACCTCGGTGGCCGAGGCCCTCGCGGCGGCGCCCGACGAGGCGCCGGCGATCGCGGAGGCCATCAAGCGCGGCTCACTGATGGGCGCCCGGGGGAACTCCGGCGTGATCCTCGCGCAGGTTCTCCGTGGGGTGAGCGAGCTGATCGACGACGAGGGTCTCGACCCGCACCGCCTGGCGAAAGGGCTGGCGCGCGCCGCCGACCTCGCCTACGAGGCCATGCTGAACCCGGTCGAGGGGACGATGCTGACCGTCGTGCGCGCAGCCGCCGACGCCGTTGTCGATATCGACGCGGACGACTGCGTCGCCGTGTTCGACAGCGCGGCCCGCGCTGCGCACGAGGCTCTCGAGCGGACGCCCGAGCTTCTGCCGATCCTGAAGGA
>JBASRP010000401.1:0-4788 GCA_049273905.1 Actinomycetota bacterium | reverse complement strand
GCGCATCGCTCCCGACGCGAGGATCGGTCCCGCATCGACGAGACTGGCGTCCACAGCGACGCGCGCACCCCAAGCGAAGAGGAGCGCCAGCGCGACGCTTCCGTCGAACCGTCCGGAGAGGAGGAGCGTCGCCCCGACGAGGCCGGCCGCGCCGGAGGCGAACGCGACCCGAGAGCGCGCGGTCACGAACGCAAGCATATGTGGGGGTGGGTGGGTGGAACCTAAGCGCCGCGCGAGATGGTTTTAGCCGGCCACGCGGCGTCCGGTCGCGAAGCTCCGAACGAGATGGTTCCAGGAGCAGTCGAGGCAGACTTCGACGATGTAGCAGATGAACTCGTCGACGCTCTGACGGAGCTCGCGCAGCTCAGTGCTGCGACGCGGCCAACCGTTCGATCGCTTCAGTCCTTTGCCGTACGTATAGAGGACCAGCCGCAGCTCTTCGCTGCCGCACACGGGGCACTCCTCTCGCGCGCGCTCGCCGATGTGCTTGGCCGCGCGGACGAGTTCCGGGTGCGCATCGCAGACATCCATACGGGAGACGAGACCCCTCTGGAGCTGTCGGAGGAGCGCCCGCTTGCTCATCCGGTAGTCGATCGTCGCCGCCATGGTTGGGGCATTGTACGCCTGCGCTCAGACACGCCATAGCCCCTGCGCGACCTCGTTAGAACCAGTACTGCTTCGCCCCTTTTCGGGCTGTTGAGCGCTCCGACCGCCTCGCTTGACACGTGTGGATAACCCCTTCACAATATGCCGGTCCGATATATCGGAGCGATATATCGGACCGCTACATAGAGTGAACGGGCGGTGACGGGTCAAGGCCCGCCCACGCAGGCCAAACGAGAGGGTAATCCACATGTTGGAGCTGGCGGTGCTGGGGCTTCTCAAGGAGAAGCCGATGCACGGCTACGAGCTTAAGAAGCGGCTCGCCGAGCAGCTCGGCGCGTTCGGGCGTTTTTCCTACGGATCGCTCTACCCGACGCTCAAGCGGCTCGCCCGCGATGGTGCCGTGGAGATGGACTACGCCAAGGGCGAGACGCCCCGGCGCCAGAACGTCTACCGGATCACCGACGCCGGCGACGCCCTCTTCGCACAGCTGCTCGACGAGTCCGGCCCCTCGGTGACGGAAGAGCGCAACGCGTTCATGGTTCGACTGCCGTTCTTCCGCTACATGAAGCCGGACACGCGGATGCGCCTGCTCGAAGGCCGCCGCGGCTACGTCCAGGGCCGTCTCGCCAAGATGGCCACCTCGATGAAGAAAGCCAAGGACAAGGTGGACTCGTACACGGAAGCGCTCGAGCGCTACGCGGTGGACGAGGCCGAACACGACATCCGCTGGCTCGACGACATGCTCGAGGCAGAGCGGCGCAACGGAAACTCCGGCGCGCCGACGCCCGAGGGCGCTCGATAGGGGGAGCCACATGAGGAATGGAACGAAGAAGGTGCGGGTTGCGATCGCTGGGGTCGGCAACTGCTCGTCCGCACTGGTCCAGGGCGTTCATTACTACGCGGGCGCAAGCACGGAGGACGACGTCCCCGGCTTGATGCACGTCGACCTCGGCGGATACCACGTCCGCGATGTCGAGTTCTCGGTCGCGTTCGACGTGGACGCGAAGAAGGTCGGCCGGGATCTCTCCGAGGCGATCGCCGCGCCGCCGAACAACACGATCAGCTTCGCCGACGTTCCCCCCGTCGGCGTGGACGTGTTGCGCGGACCGACGCTCGACGGACTCGGTCACTACTACCGCGAAATGGTTGAGGAAGCGCCGGGCACGCCCGTCGACGTCGCGCAAGCGTTGCGCGACTCGCACACCGATGTCCTGGTGTCGTACCTGCCCGTCGGCAGCGAAGCCGCGACCCGCTTCTACGCGGAAGCCGCGCTGCAAGCCGGCGTCGGGTTCGTCAACTGCATCCCGGTCTTCATCGCATCGCGCCCAGAGTGGGCCGACCGCTTCCGCCAAGCGCGGCTGCCGATCATCGGCGACGACATCAAGAGCCAGGTCGGTTCGACGATCATCCACCGCACGCTCGCGAAGCTCTTCGAAGACCGCGGCGTCCACCTGGACCACACGTACCAGCTGAACTTCGGCGGCAACATGGACTTCATGAACATGCTCGAGCGCGAGCGTTTGCAATCGAAGAAGATCTCGAAGACGCAGGCGGTCACCTCGAACATGCGCCGCTCGCTGGGCAAGGAAGACATCCACATCGGACCGTCGGATCACGTGCCCTGGCTGCAGGACCGCAAGTGGGCGCACATCCGCTTGGAGGGCCGCGAATTCGGGAACGTTCCGATCATCGTGGATCTCAAACTCGAGGTCTGGGACTCGCCGAACTCGGCCGGGATCGTCGTCGACGCGGTCCGGTGCGCGAAGGTCGCGCTCGACCGTGGCGTGGGCGGCCCGCTGATCGGTCCCGCGGCGTACTTCATGAAGTCGCCCCCGGTCCAGTACCCCGATGATGTCGCGCAGCAGATGGTCGAGGCCTTCATCGCGCGCGGCTCGGTCCCGAGCACGAACGGGTCCACGAACGGCTCGCGCACGGCGCAGCCCTCGATCCGCCTCGCCGAAGGTTCCTAGCGCCCCGGAGGGGTGGGTGGGTGGACGCTGGGCGTCCTCCACCGAATCAAAGAACGACGCTGGACCGGGTCCGCGAGCTCTTCTCGCACGCCGGGTTCCGGCAACTTGTCGCCACGCGGGTCGCCTCCCAGTTCGGCGACGGCCTCTTCCAGCTCGCGACCGCGAAGCTTCTTCTCTTCGATCATCCCGGTCCTAACCCGGCCGTCCAGCTGACCGCGCTCGTCGCGCTCACGCTGATCCCGTTCAGCGTTGTGATCCCGTTCGTCGGGGTCTTCATCGATCGCTGGGACAGGCGCAAGATCCTCGTGTACACCCCGGCCGCGCGAGCGGTCCTCGCCGCGCTCCTGCCGGCGACGATCATCGGCGGCGACGCGACGCCGGCGTTCTACGTCGTGGGACTCATCGTCCTGTCCGGGAACCGGCTGTTCCTCGCAACGGCGTCGGCGGTCTTGCCGAACCTCGTTCATGAGGACGACCTTCTGATCGGGAACTCGGCGGCGGCGGCCGGCGGGAGCATCGCGACGGTGAGCGGCCTCGGAGTGGGCGCAGCGATGGCGGCGGTGGTCGGCGGATCTTGGACCGCGGTGCTTGCGGCGGGAGCGTTCATCCTCGCGGCCGGGCTCGCGCGTCGCGTTCCGGTGGGGCGCGAGGTCCGGCGAACGCGCGAAAGCCTTTCACTTGCGCTCGGAAAGGTCTTTGCGGAACTGCGGGAGGGGTTCGGCCGGATGAGCCGCAACCGTCGCGTGCGGTACGCGATGAGCGCGATCGTGACGGGGCAGTTCTTCGTCGGCGTGATGACGGCGGCGACCGCTGTGGTGTTCATCGCGCGGCTCCGCCTCGGCGTCGGCTCGGTGTCCACCTTGCTCGGCGCGATCGGGATCGGGCTCGGCGTCGGCGTCGTCCTCGTTCCTCTCGTCGCGCGGCGCGTCCGCGAGGACCTCATCCTCCCGATGGCGTTCGCGATCGGCGGCGCCGGCGTGGTCGCGACGTCGCTGTCGCTCACGCGCGGAGGCATGACGGCCGGCGGCGTCGTCGTCGGATTGTCGTACGCGTTCGCCAAGATCCCGACCGACACCATCGTGCAGGAGGAGATGACGGACGAGGTCCGCGGCCGCGCCTTCGCCGTGTACGACATGCTGTTCAACGTCGCCCGCGTCGCGGGAACGGCGGCCACCGCGGTGGCCGTCGCACAGAACGTCCGGACCGAGTCGATCGTCGCGGCGACGGGCTTCTTCTACTTCTTCGCTTCCGCGGGTCTCTTCGTCTGGGCGCGTAGGATCGTCGGGATGAAACGGTTGCGCGCGCGACGGTCGCGGCCCGGGGAACCGGCGCCCGAAGCACCGACGTTCGCGGTGCCGGCGGGCGAGATGGTGACCGTCCGCGCCTACGCCGGATCGCGGTCCGACGAGGAGCCCCGCGCGGTCGTCGTCGGCGGCAAAGAGGTCCCCGTCGAGATGATCGAATGGCGCGCCGTCGAGGAGCGTGACGGGGAGCGCCGCCGGGTGTTCGTCTGTCGCCTGGGCGGCGCTCGGGTGCGGCTCGCCCATATCGAGTCGTCGTCTTTGTGGGAGATCGAGCGGATTCTTGGCTGAACTGAGGTCGATGTTTCGCGCCCCCCACCCGAGCGGTTAACACGGAACGGCAGGAGGGCGAGCCCGGTCCGTCGAAGTCCCGACACAGATCCTGATGCGATACGGCCCGTTCGGGCTCCGCAGGATGACCCGTTCGGACCGTTCAGGGAACCTTCCGGACTCCGAAGTCGTTGGAGACGGTAGGAGGGTCCGATGCGTTTGGGTGATTACGTGCGGACGGTCCGAGCGAGACGGAGGGCTTCGGACAGGTCCCGCGCGCGCCGCCGGCCCGACGTCGCCTTCGTTCTCTCCGGCGGCGGGGTCCTCGGAGCCGCGCAGGTCGGACAGCTCCAGGCGCTCATCGGCGCCGGCATCATCCCCGACGTCGTCATCGCGACGAGCGTCGGCGCGCTGAACGCCGCGGCCGTCGCCACAGAACCGGACGACGCAGGAATGCAGCGCCTCGCCGAGGTGTGGCGCGCACTCAAGACCGAAGACATCTTCCCGGGAAGCCGGTTCGCGCGCGCGTGGAACGTCGTGTCGCGCGGCGACCACATCCATGCCAACACCGGCATCCGCAAGCTCGTCGAACAGATCCCCGTCGACGCCTTCGAAGAGACCGAGATCCCCCTGTGGATCTC
>JBASRP010000283.1:0-1728 GCA_049273905.1 Actinomycetota bacterium | reverse complement strand
CCCTGGCGCAGGCGGCCGACGGCCACCTTCGCGGCAGCCTGCTCCGCCTCTTTCTTGGACCGGCCGTCGCCGGTCCCGAACTCCTCGCCCGACAGGAGCACGGTCGCGGTGAAGCGCTTGGCGTGGTCGGGGCCGCTCTCCTCGATGCGGTACTCGGGCATCGTCCCGAGCCGCGCAGCCGCCAGCTCCTGCAAGGTCGTCTTGTAGTCCATGACGGTCCCGCCCTCGACCTGCCCCCGGATGCGCGGCAGGAACAATCCGAGAACGACCTTCGAGGCCGCGCTCATGCCGCGGTCGAGGTACACGGCGCCGAAGACGGCCTCGAGGGTGTCGGCGAGGATCGACGCTTTCGTCCGCCCGCCGGTCATAGCCTCACCGCGCCCGAGCAGGACGGCCTCGCCGAGTCCGATCTCGCGCGCGACATCCGCCAGCACCGTCATGTTGACGAGCGCCGCGCGCATCTTGGCGAGGTCGCCTTCGGGCAAGCCGGGGTACTCGTTGTAGAGCGCGTCGGTGACGACGATCCCGAGCACGGCGTCGCCGAGGAACTCGAGGCGTTCGTTGGTTTCGACCTTCCCTTGTTCGTAGGCGAACGAGCGGTGGGTGAGCGCCAACTCGAGGAGAGAGCGGTTGCGGAGCTTGACGCCGAGACGCCTCTCGAGCGGCGTCGCCCGGCCCCCCTTCGCCCGGCCGCGACGGAACCGCATCGTCACTCGACCGGCAGCACCTGTCGGCCGGCGTACGTTCCGCAGTTGGCGCAGGCGTGATGCGGAAGCACCGGCTTGTGGCACTGTGAGCAGGACGCGTAGGGCGGGATCGATCCCTTCCACTGCGCCTTGCGCGAGCGCGTACGCGACCGCGGCTTCCGTCGTTTGGGAACGGGCATCTGTTATCCCTCCAGCTTCTTCTTGAGTTCGGCGAGCGGCTCCCAGCGCAGGTCTTGGCGCTCGAGGCGGTGTCCGCAGTCGACATCGTTGCGGTCGGCGCCGCAGACCGGACACAGCCCCTTGCAGTCGGGAGCGTGGAGCGGGTTGATGGGCATCGCGAGCATCACCGCGTCGCGCACGACCGGCTCGAGGTGCGCCTGGTCGGCGACGATCTGGTAGTCGTCCTCGGCGCCGGGCTGCCCCTCGTAGGCCAGGATCTCGTTCAGGGTGACGTTGAACGGACTCTCGAAGTCACGCAGGCACCGGATGCAGGCAAGCGCGAACGCGCCCCGGACCTGACCCGAGACCAGGACCCCCTCCACGAGGCTCTCGAGCAGCAGATCGAAGGTCAGCTCGGTCCGAACCTGCCCCATGTCGAGGCCGAGACCGGTGAGCTCTTCTGTGAACTCGAGTCGCCGGGAGGTGCCCGGCCGGGTGAGTAGATCCGAGACGTCTACGGAGAGTTTGCTGACCTCACGCAGTGCGTTCATCCCCTCATTTCCCATGCGGCAGGAGGATATCACAAGTGTATTTTGGGGGTCTGACCAGGGAAAACAGACCTGAAACGAGCTATTTCTCGGGCTCGGCTTCTTCCGGGGCGAGCTCGTCCGCCTCGAGACTTCCGGCGAGGCGCTTCCGGCCCCGCTCGACGGCCTGGAGGGTCTTTTGGAGGACGACCTCGAAGTTTGCGAGCTTGCCCTCGACGTACGCCTCGGCCTCCGCCCGGATCCGCTTCGCGGTGGATTCGGCTTCTGCCACGAGCCGGTCGGCCTCGCGGGCGGCCGCCTGGACGATCTCGGTC
>JBASRP010000279.1:0-8500 GCA_049273905.1 Actinomycetota bacterium | reverse complement strand
CCTCGAGCCCGCGCTCCGCGGTCCGCATCCTCTTCGTCAGCGCGTGCGAGCCCGGGAACCGCCACACAGGCACCTTGTACGCGCCGCGCCCGCGCTCCGGCAGCGGTTTCGCAAGGAAGTACTCGCGCGTCAGCTCGTACAGGTTCCGGAACTGCAGCGGGTTCCGCGCGCCCGACGACACGTGGATCACCGACCGCCGCTGCGGCGGCTGCGCGGCGACCGCGAGGATCGCGTTGACCACGAGGTCGACCGGGATCACGTCGAGGATCCCCTCCGGGATGCCGGGGAAGTCCGGGAGCGCGCCGCGACCGTAGGCCAGGATCACCGGCTCGGCCATGCGGAATCCCTCGATCCATCCCGGATAGGGGCGCTCGAGCGCCGACTCGACGATCGACGGCCGCACGATCGCGAGCGGGTTGTCCCCCGCCAGCTCGTCGAGCGCCATCTCGGTCAGCGCCTTCGTGAACGTGTACACGTCCGGCCAGCCGAGGCTGTGCGCCCGCGCGCGCCCCAGCGCGACGAGACGCTTCGCGACCCACTCGGCGCGATGTTCCTCCGTCCGCGCGGCGACCGACTGAGGCCCCGCGCGACGCAGCGCGGCACGGGCGCGCGCGATCAGCCCGTCGAGGATCTCCGGCCGCCGCGAGTCCTCCTCGACCTTCGCGCGCGCTGCGAGCGCCATCTCGCACTCCGCGCGCCAGTCAACGGTGCGCGGCAAGAGCTCCTCGCGCTGAACGCCGCGCGTCACGCCGGCGACGTACGCCGTCGACACATGGAGGAACGGCCGGCCGCCGGATGCCTCGAAGAGGCGCGTCGTCCCGAGGAGGTTCGTTCGGAAGGCGTCGTCGATCGGCGGATCGAACTGGACCGTCGCCGCGCAGTGGATGACGAGGTCGACGTCCGTGTCGATCGCCGGAGGCGTGACCGCGAGGTCTGCGGAGAAGGCCCGGACGCGGGAGCGCGCGAGGTCGTTCAACGATTCCGCGCCCATCCGCTCGCGCGGCCCGGCGAACGCGGAACCCGCCAGGATCGTGGCGAGCCGCGCTTCCGCGTCGCCGCGCACGTACACGTCGAGCCGCCCGACCGGGATGTCCACGAGCAGCCGCTCGAACAACGCGGTGCCGAGGAATCCCGTGATGCCGGTGAGCGCGATGCGCTTGCCCTGGAGCGCTTCCCGGATCACCCAGCCCCCCAGTTCTCGGACGTTGGCGCTCTCTACCGCGCGGTAGATTATGAAAATGGCCCCGCTGAGCGCAAAGTCGTGAATCTTTGCCCGTCGTTCGGGCTGGGCGGCTCGCTTGGATCGCGGACACGCCGCGTGAAGGTCGCGCGCTCGGCGCGTTTGACGCGAAACCGTCGCCCTGAGAGGGTTGGACAGAACTGGCGGGTTCACGAGACGCCGCCTCGGCCGATCAGGGGGTGTGCTCATGCGTCGCAGACGCGTTCCGCTCATCTTCTCCTGCGGCCTCGTCGTCGCCATCGCCCTGGCACCGGCGAGTCGCGCTGCCGGCAACGTCTTGCTCACGAACGATCGCAGCGGCAGCTACCTCCGCTACGACGGCGCGTCCGACGAAACGATGGACGCTTGCAGCTCGGATCGCCGGGCGCAGAACGAGCCGACCATCGCCGTCGATCCGCGCTCGCCAAACATCGTCACCGCCGGGTCGAATGATTACTGCGCTCAGGTAGTGAACGGCGACGCATGGCCGGGCTACTACCGATCGACGGACGGCGGCGCGACCTGGCACGACAGCTTGGTCCCCGGGTATCCGACCGACGAATCCCCCGCGGGCACAGCGTCGCCGACGCACGGGGTCTGCGGCGCGGCCGGTGACCCGACCCAATCTTTCGACGCGGAGGGTCGTCTCTACTACGGATTCATCTGCTTCAATCGTGCCAAGCCAACGAACGGATCGCTTTTCGTCGCGCTCTTCGACCAAGACGGCGCGCACTACGTCCGCACCGTGCAGGTCGAGCGTGGAACTCCCTCGGTCTGGGGTCTGTTCCAGGACAAGATCAACGTCGTCGCCGACGCCACCGACGGCCCGAACTCAGGGAACGTCTACGTGGCATGGGCGCGGTACCCGGGACAGTCGAAGAACAACGGCATCCAAGTGACGCGCTCGACCGATCAGGGCCGCACATGGTCGAAGCCGGTCAAGATCTCGCCGGGAGTCGGTGAGGAGCAGTTCGCCGACCTCGCGGTCGGCCCAGACGGCGTCGTATACCTGACCTTCCGAACGATCTCGCAGCAGAAATCGACGGAGAACACGATCTGGATCGCGCGCTCGACGGATGGCGGCGTGTCGTTCTCGGCGCCACGCGCTATCGCGAACATCAATCAATTCGACTCCCGAGACTACGGCGGCGGAGACTGCGGCGACTCGATCTTCTCGTGTTCAACGGGGTTCACCTACTCACGGTGGAGCAGTCTCTCAGCGGTCGCGGCAGACGAGACCGGTGTCCATGTTGCGTGGAGCGGGCGCACCTCCACCGGCCAAGGAAAGATCTATGTGCGCAACTCGCCGGACGGCGTGACGTGGCCGACGGCGGCGAGCACCCTCGACAACGTGTCCGTCGGCCACCAGTGGACGCCGGACATCGCGTCGGCCGAAGGGATCATCACCGTCGTGTTCTACGACTCTCGCGAAGACGGCGCGTACGCGCCCGACATCCCGCCCGGCAACACCGCCGACGGCAAGAACTCCGGTGACGTCGTCAACACGTTCATCGCGCGCTCGTCGAACGGCGGGACCGCGTGGACCGAAACGCAGATGAGCGACGCCGGCAGCAACTTCAACTGGGAAACGCACGGATCGCGGCGGGACCCGTTCTGGGGCGACTACATCTATGTGTCGGCCGTGCCGGGCGGCGTGAACGTCGTCTGGACGGACTCGCGCGATCTCGTTCCGGGCGACGACCCCCGCGAAACCGGCGAGAACGACGACGAGGACGGGTTCGACGTGTATCAGCCGTGCGTCTACGAGCCGAACGACATCAACGCGCCGTCCTACACGTCGCCGTTGATCCAGGACCCGTGCTTGAGCCAGGGAGGGCTCGACCAGAACATCTACGGCGCGCGGGTGTAAGCGCCGCGGCTATTTGTGGACGGCTTCGGCCGGGAGCTTGATGCCGGCCTTGGCCAAGTCGCGGATCGAGACGACGCCCTTGAGCTCGCGCTCGCCGTCGACGACCGGCAGGTGCCGGAAACTGTGCTCGAGCATGATCTGCACGGCCTCTTCGACGCTCGTATCGGGGTTCACGGCGACCGGCGTCGGCGTCATGTAGTCGCGGACGTGGACGTTCTCGGTGTCGATCCCTTCCGCGACGGCCTTGACCATGTCGCGCTCGGTGAGGATCCCGATCAGGTACCCGTCCTCGGTGACGAGGACGGACGAGATCTTCCCTTCCTTCATGGCCTGCGCTGCGGCTTGCAGGGTCTCTGCGGGCTCGACATCGATGACGTCGGTCCTCATGATCTCCCGGAGCTGCATGCACATCCTCCTGGTCCGAGCGGTGGCACAGCCTACCCTGCTTACCCCGAAACCGGCGAGGCCTATCCGATAAGTGTCTCCTGTCCCCCGTCGTACACCAAATGGTCATCTGCCCGCCGGACACCCTCCGTGAGCCGGTGAGGGTTCGAGCGGCCGTCGTGCATCAGGTGGACGACCTCCGCGCCCCCCAGCAGGGCCGCCGCGTCGGACAGGAGTCGCCGGTGACAGCGCCACCAGACGCTCTCCGAACACATCACGGCGGTGGGGTTCGACGCGGCATCCGCGAGGACGCGGTCGAGTGCCGCGCGGAACTCGGGTGTGCGCATGTGATCCGCGTAGCCCCGGAACATCGGCTCGCGGAGAACGGTGTTCGGTGTGTCCGGATCGGGCTTGCGGAAGCCGCCGAGGTCCTTCTCCCAGCGGTAGGCGATCCCCGCCTCTGGGAGCCACAGCTCCATCGCTTCGCGCCGAAAGGGCGGATTACGTTTGCTGCCGGGCGCGGTGCGGACGTCGATGAGGAGCGTCACGCCCGCATCGCGCAACAGCGCCGCGAACGTCTCCGGAGGCGCGAGACCGTGTCCGATCGTGAAGACAACCATCTTTTCAGCATAGGGAACCGACGCTTCGATTCCACCCACCCACCCGGTAGCATCCGACCCGATGAGAGTTCCGCGTGTGCTGCGGAGCGTCGTCCTCCTCCGCCTCGTTCTGCTCGCAGGCCTGCTGTTCGCCAGCGCGCGCCTGGTTGCGCCGGTCACGTTCCCGACGTCGGCGGGTGACATCATCGTTCGCGTCTCGCCGGCCGTGCCCGGCGGAAAAGTGCTTCTCGACCTCGGACCGTTCGGCGAGCTGTCGTGGCGGACGCACAGCACACCGGTCAACGTGCGCGCATCGTTCATCGTCTCGCAGAGCCCGCGCGAGCTCCCGAACCTCGCCGACATCCGCGACCTCCGCGTCGCTTTCCTGTTGCGCAAGCTGCCCTGGCTCGCGCTCGGCGGCGCGTTCGGCGCGCTCCTCATCGTCCCGATCGGATCGATCCGTAAACGCGTCACCGCAGCCGGGATCGGCGCCGGCGCAACGCTCGCCGCGGGTGCGTTGCTCGTCGGCGCCACCATCTTCACCTTCGACGCGAAGGCGCTCGATCGGCCGCACTACCGAGGACCGATCGAGGACGCGCCTCGCGTCCTGTCGATCCTCAAGGAGGTCGGCCGCGACGTGGCCGGCGCACGGCGCAACATCAACAAGGTCGCCGAGGGCTTGCAGCGGCTGCACGCGCAGATCGTGTCGAGCGCGGCGCCCGTCCCCTCCGGGCCGACCCTACGCGTGCTCGTGCTCTCGGATTTGCACAACAACCCGCTGGGGTTGCTGATCGCGCAACAGCTCGTGCGCAGCTTCGAAGCGACCGTCGTCCTGAACGCCGGCGACTTCACGGACCGGGGCACGGAGCCCGAGGCCGAGTTGTTCGCGCGCTTCGGATCGCTCGCTACGAAGCAGATCGTCATCGGCGGCAACCACGAGGACCGTCCGACGATGGACCGCATACGGACGATCCCCGGCGTGACGGTCCTCGAGCGCGGCGCCACGGACCTCGTCGACATCGGCGGGGTGACCGTCCTCGGCGACAGCGACCCGAACTCGTTCGGGATCTCGTCGAACCCGTTCGACCCGGCCGCGCTGGCCGAGATCCCCGCGCGCTGCGAGCAGCTCCGCTCGCGCTGGCTGACCACGCACGCGACGATCCTGATGGTTCACGATCCGAAGATGGGCACGTGCGTCGCCGACGCCGCGCGAGAGCAGAAGCTCCCCCTCGTCTTCGTCTGGGGCCACACGCACAAGGCGGCGCTCGACGTGAACGGCACCGTCCTCGAGTTGAGCGACGGCACTAGCGGCGCGAACGGCATCAAGACGCCGAAGCCGGCGCCGTACGGGTTCGGACTGCTCGAGTTCGACGCGACGACCCATGCGCTCTCGTCGGCATGCGTCTTCCAGTTCGACGATCCGGCGCATCTGCGCGAGACGTCGTGCCTGGTCGACCCGCTGGCGCCCGAACCGGCGGAGAGCTGAGCGGATTAGGATTCGAACGATGCGCATCGAGCTGATCCAAGGCGACATCACGGAACAGGACGTCGACGCGATCGTTAACGCGGCGAACTCGTCGCTCATGGGAGGCGGGGGCGTCGACGGGGCGATCCACCGCAAGGGCGGCCCGAAGATCCTCGACGAGTGCCGGCGCCTGCGCGCGACGACGCACGAGCAGGGCCTGCCGCCGGGCAAGGCGTTCGCGACGACCGGCGGGAACCTGAAGGCGACGTGGGTGATCCACACCGTCGGCCCCGTCTTCAACAAGAACGAGGACCGCTCGAAGGTGCTGGCGTCGTGTCACACGGAATCGCTGCGCGTCGCCGACGAGCTCGGCGCACGGACGGTCGCGTTCCCCGCGATCTCGACCGGCGTGTACGGCTATCCGCTCGACCGCGCCGCGCCGGTCGCGATCCGCGCCATCCGCGACGCATCGACGTCGGTCGAGGAGGTGCGCTTCGTGCTGTTCGACGACGCGGCGCACGGCGCGTTCCAACGCGCACTGAAAGAGGCGACCTCGTGACGCGCTTCCTGATCGGAACCGAGAGCTCTCTCATAGAGATCGGCTCGGACGACACGCTGCTCTCGAAGCCCACCGCGCTGGCGCGGGGATCCGACGGCTGGTGGTCGATCGCGGAGAGGTATCGGGTCATGCGCTCGCCGGACGCACGCGCGTGGGAGGAGGTCGAGGCGGTGCACGGCTTGCGCGCGAACTGCGTCCTTCCCCACGACGGCGGCGCGCTGGTCGGCACATCGGAGGCCCACCTCGTCTTGGTCGCAGGCGGAACCACGAAACACATCACGTCTTTCGATCAGGTTCCGTCGCGCGAGGACTGGTACACGCCGTGGGGCGGCCCGGCGGACGTGCGCTCGCTGTCGCGCGGCCCCGACGGAGCCGCATACGCGAACGTTCACGTCGGCGGGATCCTCCGATCCGACGACGGCGAGACGTGGCGTGCGACGTCGATGGACATCAACGCCGACGTTCACCAGGTTCTCGCGCACCCGGAGACACCCGGTCTCGTCTTCGCGGCCACCGCGGTCGGTCTCGCGACGTCGACGGACGGCGGCGAGACCTGGGATTTCTCCGAGGATGGCATGCACGCGTCCTACTGTCGCGCCGTCGCCATCGCCGGCGACACGCTCCTCGTCTCCGCGTCGAAGAGCCACACAGGGCGCCAATCCGGGCTCTACCGGCGCCCGCTGATGGGCGGCGCGTTCGAGCGCTGCGAGAAAGGCCTCCCCGACTGGTTCGCCGACAACGTCGACACGTTCTGCCTCGACGCGCGCGGCGACGTCGCAATCCTCGGCACGAAGGACGGCTTGGTTTTCGTGTCAGACGACGCCGGGGTGACCTGGCACGAGGAAGCCTCAGGTCTTCCGAGCGTCACCTGCGTCGCGATCAGCTAAACGCTTAACAAACAAAGGAGCGAAGCGTTGGCTTCGCTCCTCCGCGGTAGAGGTTTACCCGTGATGCACGGGCACGTCCCTGAGGATCTCATTGTGACACGTCGTACGCGACTTGCAAGTGCCGGATGGCAGGACGGCTATCCCTAATCGCCGCCCCGGCGCGGGTCCCCCAACCAATTGTTGAGGGGTGGACCCGACGAGACTCGAACTCGCACCTCTACCGCCTCAGGGAAGCGTGCTACCGCTTACACCACGGGCCCACCGCCGTGAGCGACGGTAGTCCCATGTGTCGTTGAGGCCTTGTCTGCGCAGAACGAGAAGAGCCGCTCTTACGAGGCGTACTCGTCCAGCAGCGTCCCGAGCGCCTGCACCGCGAAATTGTTGGAATCGAGATCCGTGCCTTCCGGGAGTCCGCCCGAGCCGACCATCAAGTGCCCCAGGCGGAGCATGACCGCTCCGAACCGCAGCGACGCCATCACTTCGTAGAACGGGATGTGCGACACGCTAAGGCCGGTGATGTGGGTGTAGTGCGCGATCGACTCCTCGCGGCTCGGGAACCCCGGCGGACGGGCGACCCCCAGTCCCACACTGAAGAAGCGGTCGAAGTAGAGGAACCACGCGAGATCCTGTTCGGGCGACGCGAGGATCGCCATCTCCCAGTCGAGCAGAGCCGCGCACCGGTAGTCGTGGAAGATCTGGTTTCCGAGCCGGGAGTCGCCCCAGCACAAGCGCACGGGCTCGGCGCCGACCGGCCGGTGTGCTTCGAGCCATGCGAGGCCGGCGTCCAACGTCTCGTTACGTTTCTCGGCACAGACGCGATCGACGTACCGCCGGAGTTCCGCCATCTCCGCTTCGGCGCCCGGTACGCCGTCGTGCCGGATCAACAGATCGAGACCGAGCGAATCCGGATCGAGGCGGTGAACCGCGGCCATCGCCTCGAGGCCCGTCCACCACACCCGCGCTTGCTGCTCCGGCGTCGCGTCGAGGAGCCAGCCGCCGAACGTGTACGGCGGGTTGTCGGGCGGGATCACACCTTGGACGCGGTCCATGACGATGAAGCGCGCCCCGAGAACGGCCGGGTCTTCCTCGAACCAGTGGATGCGAGGAACGAGGACACCGGTTCCATCGAGCGCCTGCATCACGCGCATCTCCAAGAACACGTCCGGCTCGAAGAAGACGCTGTGCGAGGAGGGTTCGACGCGCGCGACGAGGCCGTGCGATTCCTCGAGGCCGTCCCGGGTCCAGGTCACGTCGAAGATCAATGTCTCGTGCGAGTACCCCGAGTAGGCGGGCCCGCCGATCTCTCCGACCTCGACGTCGCGCGCCTCCGGAAGACGGGACGCGAGCCATTCCCGGAGCATCTTCCGCGTTACCTCCGGGTCACGCTGCGTGGGCAGCGCCATAGCCCTCCCCTTCTCCGCCCGCTCGCGGGACGATAGCGACCCCGCCATAAGCCGAGCAACGCGGTGTGGCAACCGTCACATTTTCGACCAACCGGTTGATAGACAAGTTAGGAT
>JBASRP010000269.1:0-20329 GCA_049273905.1 Actinomycetota bacterium | reverse complement strand
GTCCTACAGGTGTGGCTGATGCGCGGCGGCGTTCCGACGAGCGTCGGTGCGTTCCGGCCCGACGACGGCTTCATCGTGCTGCCGATCGACGTCGATCCGACGGCGTTCGATCGGGTGGCGATCACGGTCGAGAAGGCTCCGAAGGCGAAGCTTCCGACGAGCGCGCCGATCTACTCCGCGCCGCTCACCGCGTAGAAGCGTAGAACGAGGGAGCGGCCCGGACACGATGTCCGGGCCGCCGGCTATCACGAGCGGGGAACCGCGTTCGCTTTGATCGCTCGGACGACCGCGAGGGGCGGGTGGTTCGGCGGGGTCGCGGTGGTGCCGGGGCCGAGTGTCGGGACCCGGCGCCCGTTGTGGCACTCGATGCAGCCGGCCTCGCGCTGCTCGAGGGTGCGCAGCTCCTGCGGAACGGGCGGGATGGTCTCACCGCCGCCGCAGGCGCCGGCGCTCGCGAGCGCGATCGCTACCGCGAGGAGAGAACCGGCTCGCCGCGCGCGGCGATGCGCGGCCAGACCAGAACGGGCCGTCCACCTTGCCACTGCCACACCACCCCGAAAGCGCGCGTGTTCTGTCCCGCCAGCGGATCGCCGACGGGCGCGAAGCGCACGCCCGAGCCGTTCGGCAGGCTGCCGTCGGGCAGGTCGAGCGAGCGCGCCGCGTCGGCGATGTCTTTCGCCGTGAAGTGGGCCGCCTTGGGCAGGGTTTGCCCGACGAGCGCCCACGCGCCAGAGAAGCCCATGTATGCGGCGGCCTCCGGCGCGCGCCCGAACGTGCGCTGGAAGCGCGTCCGGAATTCTGTCTCGAGCGCGCGGCCGGAATCGGTGAGAGCGGCCGGCGCGATCTCCATCGGCTTGTCGGCGACGAACACCCCGTCGATCTTCGCGCCGAGCAGCTTCGCCATCTCGGGGGTGAAGAACGCGGCGCACTTGCCGATCACCGCTTTCACCGGAAGCTTGGACGCGACGAGCGCCTCGCGGAAGCGCGCGCCGTCGTGCAGGTACGACGCGATCACGACGACGTCCGGTTTCGCGGCGCGGAGCGATCGCATGATGCCGGTGAACGTCTCGATCGCGGGATCGTAGGGATAGCTGCCGACGAGCCTAAAGCCTTTCGCCGCCGCTTGCGCGTGGATGCCGGCGCCGACCGACGAGCCGTACGGGTCGTCCTCGTAGACGACGGCGAGCTTCAGAGCATGCGGCGCGATCTTGAAGCGCGGCGCGAGCACCTCGGTCGCGAACCCGGCCGCTTGCGCCGACAGGGTCGCGCCGGACGGCCCGAGCCGGAACACCTCGGGATAGCCGCGCGACGTGACGAGGTCGGCGACCGCGCCGGTCTCCCACCAGATCACCTTGTTGCGGTGCGCGGCCTCGCTGCCCGCGAGCGCGATCGTGCTCGAGTACGTCCCGAGGATCACCGGAACGCCCTTCTTGGCAAGGCGGTACGACTGCTTCCAGCCGGCCGCGACGTCGGGCGCGTCCGCGACGTCGAGCGTGACGATGTGCTTGTCGACCCCGCCCCGCACGTTGATCATCTGGACCGCGATCTTGACGCCGCGCAGCTCTTCGTTGCCGTAGTGCGCGAGCGGGCCGGTCAGTGGGTACAGGGCGCCCAGGCGGATCGCGGCCCTGCTCTGGGACAGAGCCGTCGCCAGCGCGAGCAGGACGACGACGGGAACGATCCAGCGGAGACGCCTCATGGCGTCCCTACTCTAGAAAAAAGGCTCGGGGTCCGCGCTCAGTCATCGAGCCAGACGCGGTCCGGGTTCTCCGGGTCGTCGATCGGGCTCGAGATGAAGAGCACGCGGCAAGGATCGCCGAACTCGCCGCCGTGGGGCGTGTTCGAGGGGATCACCCACACGTCCCCGGGCCGGACGCGCCGCGTCTCGCCGCCGACCGTGACCGAGCCCGACCCGGCCAGGACGTATCCGATCTCGTCGTGCGTGACGTGGATGTGCTTCTTGAAGGGGCCCTCGTGGCCCTGGAAGATGAAGACGCTCGATTGCCGGCCGTTCCCGATGTAGGTCCTCTTGAACGGCTCGTCCTTCGTAAGAGCGTCCTTCTGCCAGGCCTCCTCGACGTTGATCACGTCGACCTTCGTCATCGGCTGTTCCTGCTGGCAGCACGGGCATGCGTACATGACGGCCTCCTATCGCTTCACGCGGGCGACGGTTGCTTCGAAGAGGAAGTGATACACCTCGGCGTGACGCTTCGTCTCCCAGGTGTCGGCGCCCCAGATGTACGCGCCGTGGTCGCGGACGAGGATCGCGTACGCCGGCGCGAAGCGTTCGTCCTTCAGCGCGGCCTCGACCTGATCGATGAGCTCCAACTCGCGCGGCGTGTTCGTGATCACCGGGAGCAGGTGCACGTCCTTGTTAGTGACGCCACGGATGCCCTTGAGCATCTCGAGATCCTTGATCGCGAGATGGTCGGCATCTCCCGCGAGGTCCGCCGCGAGCACCGACGAGAGCGCGTGCGAGTGCATCACCGACGCCGCGGCGCGCTCGCGGATCGCGGCCGAGAAGATCGCGTTGCACTCGGACGGACGCAGGTCGGGGTTCTCCGCGGTCTTGACGACCGAGCAGTCGCGCGTGTCGATCGTGAAGAAGTCGGGCGGCCGGATGCGTTCCTTGTGCACGCCGGTCGGGGCGAGAAGCATCAGCCCTTGAGGGTTGAGCGCGCAGATGCCGCCGCCGGTCCCCGACACCCAGCCGCGGTCGTAGAACAGACGGAGCAGTTCGCAGAGGAACTCGCGGGTTTCCAGTTCGGTCGGCGCGGCCACGCGCCGGTTTTATCGGAGCACCGCAACGGATGCAAAAGAAGCCCGGAACGACTCGAAACGACGACGTGTGCCGGACGTACTTAGTACGAGCCCTGCAGGACTCAACCAAGGCCGGGTGCATCGCGAAAGCGATCGCCGAATCCAAAGGAGAGAGAGATGACTCGCACACGTATCATGCGCAGGCGCTCGCTTCGGGCGTTGGGACTGATGGCAGCCGGGGTCATGTTGCTCGGAACAATCTCGAACGCTGGCGCCATCGGTGCTAGCCCGGGAATCCTGCCGACGTACAAGCCCCTCAAGTACAGGCTGCCCTTCTCGATTGCGACGTCTAACATCGTGAAGCTGCCGAAGACTTCTTCGATAGCAGCCGACGAGGACTGCTGGGCGGTTCATCCTGGCGTCAACCCGAGATGGGAAGGAAAAGGCGGTGGGGGTGACACGCTCTACACCATCGACTTCTATCTCGCGTGGTGTACACCGAAGGACAAGTCACGGATCACGCGGTGGTTTGACCGCAATTGTTGGGGACACCCGAGGTTCGAGGGAGTCACATTCGACAGTTGCAACGTATGGACCGGCTCTGCCGGGTACAAGCAAGCGCCGCTGCAAGTCGACTGGACGCTCCATGCCACATATGAGTGCGGACAAGAGAGACCATGTAGCAGCTGGTATACACCGTGGGTTGAAGGGACGGTGCACGCGAATCCTCCAAGTGTCACGGGAACCGTGTACTTCGATTAGCTGGGTAGATCGTGCGCAGGAGGGTCGGTAATCCGACCCTCCTGCATTTTCGTCGGATCGGCGAAACGCGAAGGCGCCAACCGCGTACCCCACGTGAAACCTCTTAGGAGACGTGGGTCATGGGGACCGGCACCTGGAGGTGGGCACTGGCTACGGCCTTGCCTCCTTTCGAGCAGATATCGCGAGCCAGGTCGCGGTTGGCGGCGGCGTCGCCCCTCACGGCTGCCTCACGGGGGCCGGTCCCCGGGCGGCTGCCGTCGCCCCGCGATCGGCTAGAGGAAGGCGCGAGCGACTTCGAGGGCCGCAAGGGCGAGAGGGCCCTCGGCTTTGAGGGAGCCGGCATCGCCGAGCTTCATCCTCTGAACGCCAACGCGGCAGAACTCGCCGGCTTTGCCCGTGATCCGGTTGTCGGCCTCGTCGGGCCCGAAAGCCCAGGTCTCGCCGTCGAAGCTCAGCTCAACGCGGAGCTCGCCGGGCGGCTTCTCACGCTGCGCGTGCCGGAACGCGTACGGCAACGCGCGGATGATCAGGAACGCGACGTCTTTCATGCGTGCGGTCTCGTTCGGCGGCGCGCCGACCGCCGCCCGGCAGTCGAGGCCGTGGGCCCACGTCTCCATCAAGCGCGCAGATACGAAGGACCGTGCGCTCATGCCGAGCCCCCACGGAACGCGGTCCTTGGGATCTTTCGCGCCGAGCACGTCGCGCGAGCGCACGGCGCCGCGCACCCACCATTCGAGCACCTCGGGGCCGGACATGGCCCGGCCCTTTTCGCATCCCGACTCGGTGAACGCCTCTGGGGTGGGGAAGGACAGCGCCTCCTGGTTCAGCTGCCGCTTCCCTCCGGTCATCGTGTCGAGCGCGATCTCCTCGGTGTCGGCCAGGTGCGAGACTTGGTCGCGCACGTCCCAGCCCACCGCCGGGGTCGGCGTCAGCCATTGCTCGTCGGTCAGCGTCCTCAAGAAGCTCTCGAGGTCCACCTGCTCGGCCTCGAGCATCGCGACGGCGTCGGACATGTTGATCTCAGGTTGGGCGCTCATTTCAGGTCCCGGATTCTCCCTTGTCCGCGCGGTGCCCGACAACCTGACGGTTTCGGGGGCATTCGAGCGAATCGGATCGCGGAGGTGACGCGTAGCTCAGGAGGAACCACCCCGCCCTCACAGAAACAGTCATGCAGTCTGCCGCGCGATCGGGGGACCCGTCGTGGATGACGAGCTGATGCACGCCGACGAGCGCTTCGCGCGCTGGTATAGCGATCATCACGACCGGATCCGCCGGCTCTGCGCGCGCATCCTGAACGATCCCACCGCGGCCGAAGACTTCGCGCAGGAGACACTTCTTCGTGCGTGGGAGCGCCGCGATCAGATCCGTGACGAGGACGTCGGAGCTTGGCTCTCCGTCGTCGCGAGGAATCTCTGTGTATCGAGCATGCGCCGCGGATGGCGGGTCGTGCCCCTCGAGCCGGAGCACGACCGGCCGGACCACGAGGCCGACCCCGCTGTCGCCGCGATGCGAAGCGAGACGCGTCGCAACGTGCGGCGCGCTCTCGGCGGGATCTCTCGCCGGCACCGTCGCGTCCTCTACCTCCGCGAGGTGCAGGACGTCGGCTATCACGAGCTCGGCTCGGAGCTCGGCATGACGCCCGAAGGCGTACGGTCGATCGCCTTCCGTGCGCGGACTGTCTTGCGCGAGCGTCTTGCGGCCGTGGGCGAGGGATTCTCTGCCGTCGCCTTTGGAGTACGGATCAGGGTGCGGGCGTTCAGGCTGAGGTCGCGCGCGAGCCGGATCGTCGGCGAGCCGACGACATTGTCTGTGATGCAATCAAGCTTGAACGCGCTGCTTGCACTGGGAATCGTCCTCGCCGGCACGGGAACGGCGGCCGGCGCAGCCGCCCGGATAGCGCCGCGCGCACGCACGCTCCCGGCCGAGGTGCACAGCGTTTCGAACCCGGCACACAGCGACGGCGGCGCACGCGCCGGCACCGGATTCCTTTCCGGCGCACCGAGGGCTCACGATCGCGAGCTGATCCCAGGCGCCGACGTGATGCCGTTCAACGTCGACGACAAGAGAGCCGAGACAACGCTGTACCTCCTGGGCCACGAGATCACGATCTTCTTCGATGGGATGGACGGTGACGGTCTCGATCCCGCATACGACGCGATCGATCGGGGCTGCGCATCGGCGCCGGACGTATGCGACACGCTCAAGGAAGACCCGACCAGGTAGGAGGGTGAGATGAAACGGCGATCGATCATCGCGGGTCTCGCGCTTTGCGCGGCACTGTTGCTGGCACCGAACGCCGGACGAGCCTTCGCTCCCGCTCAAGGCGTCGAGATGGATGGTGTCTACGTCGTGTACACCTGCGTCGACGCGACGCCCCACGTGGGCCCGGGATGTCCGGGCGACAAGAGGGTCTTCGTGGCGAACAAATGGGTCGGGCCGAAGCCTCCTCCGGCCAAGTAGATCGCTCGCGTACCGCGCTCGACCAACCGCAGCCGTCGAAGCGGCTCGGTTTGAGAACAGCCCGGCCCGCGGATACTCTCCCTGCGCCATATTTCCAGCGAAAAGGGGCGGTAGATGAACGTCGTCGTCTGCGTGAAGCAGATCCCCGACCCCAACAACCCTTATCAGCTCGAGAACAACCGGCTGAAGAGGAGTGGGGTCCAGAACGTCCTCGATCCCGGTGACGAGTACGGGGTCGAGGCGGCGCTCAAGCTCACCGAGCAAGCCGGCGGCGAGGTCACCGTCGTGTCGATGGGCCCGGCCTCCGCGATGGAGGCGATCCGCAAGGCACTGTCGATGGGCGCCGCGAAGGGCGTGCTCGTTACCGACGACTCGCTCGGCGGCTCGGACGCGCTCGCGACCGCGCGCGTGCTCGCGGCGGCGATCAAGAAGGCCGGCGAGTTCGACCTCGTGATCGCGGGCGTCGAGTCGACGGACGGCTCGGCCGGCGTCGTGCCGGGGATGCTCGCGGAGCTGCTCGGCGTCCCGCAGGTGACGTTCGCGAAGCACGTGGAGCTGAAGGACTCGACGCTGCACGTGCAGCGCCAGACCGCGAAGGGATACGACACCGTCGAGGCGCCGCTCCCGGCCGTGCTGAGCGTGACGGCAGGTGTGTTCGAGCCGCGGTACCCGACCTTCAAGGGGATCATGCAAGCGAAGTCGAAGCCGGTCGATCAGTTGTCCGTCTCGGACCTGGGCCTGTCGGGCGACGACGCGAAGGCGTCGCAAGAGGTCGAGAAGGTCGAGCCCGCCCCCGCGCGCGGCGCCGGCGAGAAGTTCGAAGACGACGGCGAAGGCGCGGCGAAGATCGCCGACTTCCTGAAGAACGCGAAGGTGATCTAGATGGCGAAGCTCTGGGTGTACGCGGAGGTAGCGTCCGACGGCGTCGACAAGACGGCGCTCGAGGTTCTGACGAAGGCGCGCGAGCTGGATCCCGACGTCGAGGCGGTCGTCCTCGGGCCGGGTGCGACCGAGGCCGCGAAGACGCTCGGCGAGCACGGTGCGAAGACCGTCTACGCGAGCGACGACGCCGTGTTCGGAGACTTCATCGCGCAGCCGGCCGCTGAAGCGCTGGCGCAATTGATCCAGGAGCACAAGCCGTCGGCCGTGCTGTTCGGGTTCTCGTACGACTCGCGCGACGTCGCGGGCCGGGTGGCGGCGAAGCTCGGCAGCACGATCATGAGCAACGCGACGGAGGTGCTCGGCCCCGACAAAGCGCAGACCGCGATCTTCGGCGGCGCGCAGATCGTCGACGTCGCGCTGCAAGGGAACGAGCCGAAGCTGATCCTGATCCGACCGAAGTCGTACGAGGCGTCGCCGTCGGGCGGCACCGCGAACGTCGTGCCCGTCAACGCGACGATCAGCGACGACGCGAAGAAGGCGAAGCGCATCGAGCGGCACGAAGAGGAAACCTCCGGACCGAAGCTCGAGGACGCACCAGTGATCGTGTCCGGCGGCCGGGGGATGCAGGACCCGTCGAACTTCAAGCTCCTCGACGAGCTGGCTGCCGCGATCGGCAACGCCGCGGTGGGCGCGACGCGCGCCGTCGTGGACGCCGGCTGGGTGCCCTACGCGATGCAGATCGGCCAGACCGGGAAGACCGTGAAGCCGAAGGTGTACCTGGCGATCGGCATCTCGGGCGCGACACAGCACATCGTGGGCATGAAGTCCTCTGACCGGATCGTCGCGATCAATAAGGACGCGGATGCGCCGATCTTCTCGCTAGCGGACCTCGGGATCGTGGGCGATGCACTGAAGGTCGTGCCGAAGCTGACGGAAGAAGTGAAGTCGCGCAAGGGCTAAACCGGCCAACTGCTTGCCCTGACAACACCGGAGTAGCGCTTCGTCGTAGCCTGTAACGCGTGGATCCGTGTCCCGTCCTCGTCGGTCGCGAGCAGGAGATGGCGGCCCTGCGTCAACTGCTCGACGCAGGCGGAGGCGTCGCGGTCGTCTCCGGCGAAGCCGGAATTGGAAAGTCTCGCCTCGTTCGAGAATTCGCCGCCGAAGCGGCGCAACGCGGCCGGGTTGTTGTGTGGGCTCGGCCCGAGGAAGTCGCCGAGCCTGGACCGTACGCATTGATCATCGACCTACTTGAGTCCATAGCTGAGCAGGGCGGATTGGGCGTCAAGACCGATGCGCGATCTCTGGCCAACGCTCTTGTGCCGTCGGATAGTGCTAGCGCACCGGGGGCCCGCGCTGCACGTACCGTCGCCGCCGAGATCCGTGGACTTCTCGCTCAGTTAGGCGGGTTACCACTTGTTGCGCTTGAGGACCTGCACTGGGGCGATGAAGCCTCCCACTCGGTAGCTCTCCATCTTGCTCGTGCGGCGCGCGATGACGGTCACCTGTTCGTCGCGACCTTTCGACCGGAGGCGGCAAAGGATGCCTCCTTGAACAAGCTGCTCGACACGATGTCGCGCGATCGTATCTCGCTCGAGGTTCGTCTTGAGCCATTGGGAGCGGAAGAGGTCGCGTCGATGGTTGAGGCGATGTGGTCTCGCCCTCCAACTGCTCAGGAGCTTGCCAAACTTCTGCGCCTAGGAGAGGGGATCCCGTTCTTTGTAGAGGAGTTGTCGAGCGAACCTTTAGCGCAGGATTCGCCGGTGCCGGCAAGTGTTGGTCAAGCTATTCGGGCACGAATTCTTGGCCTAGAGGAAGATGCCCGCCAGGTGCTCACAACTGCAAGTCTGATGGTGGGCGCGATCGATTCAGACGTTCTAGCCGTTGCAGCAGGCATGTCACGCGACCAAGCGTTGGATCATCTTTCCGCGGCGGCAGCGGCAGGACTTGTATCAGATCACGAGGGCAAACTCGGATTTCGCCATGCCTTGATTCGGGAAACAGTCGCAAGGGGTGTCCTGTCCGTGGAGCGGGTGCAGATTCATCGCGCTCTTGCAAAGGCGATTGAGACAGCTTACGAGAGCGACCTCGAGAGGCACGCGACCGCGCTTCTAATTCACTATCGCGAGGCCGGTGATGTTAAGCCCGCGGCCCGATGGGGCGTTTTAGCCGGCAATCAAGCACTCGCTCTCGCCTCCATGGAGGACGCTCGCGCGGCGTTCATGGAGGCCGTTGAACTAAGTCGACGCACCTCGGCGGAGGCTATCGCGGGGCTGGGGGAAGCGGAGCTTAGAGAAGGAAACGAAGAGAAGGCCGCCGCGTTGTTTCGCGAAGCGGCTGAGAAGCTACTTGCTGAAGGCCGCAATGAGGAAGCTGCGATGCAACTGGGCCGTAGAGCGTGGGCTCTTCAAGCAAGTGAGTCCCCTGGTGTTGTGGCGAACGCACTAGAGGAGGCCCTTTCCTGGCTGAAGGGAAGAGAATCTGGGCGCGCGTATGCGGAATTGCTCGTCCAGAAGGGCATCATGCTCGCCCTCCTTTTTCGCCAGTTCGATGAAGCGCAGCCCATTCTCCTAGAGAGCGTTGAAGCAGCAGAACGTCTTGACGCTCCCGCACTTCTTGCGACAAGTCTTGATGGACTTGCATGGGTCGTTGAGAGTCGAGGATCGCACGAAGAGGCTCGCGCTTACGGTGAGAGGGCAGTTGACGCCGCAGATCGATCGACTAATGCCGAGATCATCGGTCGGACGCACAACAACCTAGCCGTTCGATTGGCATGGCACGGGGATCCGCAACGAGCCGTTGCTCTTCTCGACGGAGCAAGCGAGCAGCTTCGTAGGAACTTTGGCAGCGCCGGGGTGGCAGCCATAGACGTTACCCATGCCTGGGTGGCCAGATTAATGGGCCGTCCAATTGAAGTTGTGGAGTTCTGCGTGCGAGGTCGGGCTGCTTGGAGTGAATGGCAGGCTTATCGACGCACACTCGAAGTGTGGGCTGCGATAGAACGCTGGGAGTTCGACAGGGCGCGCCTCATTGTTGATGCAGCTTGGGATGAAATCGGCGGCCTGGGTGTCCGCGAGCTCTGGCTTAAAGGAACACCGGAACCAAACCCGATTGCGAGTCAAACGCTACATGCGGAGGCTCTTCTCCGCATTGCTGCGGAGGAGGCCTCTGAAGCGGTGCTTGCCGCTCGAGCCCTTGTGTCAGTCGATCAAGCCGGCAACGACTACTTTGACCAGGGACTGTCCTTGACGCTCCTGGTTCGAGCGTTTCTCCTTGCTGGTGACAGCCCCCAGGCGGAGGAAACACTAGATCACCTTGGCGAGCTAGCTGCTCAACACTCCTTCCCCTATCTACAAGCGTGCACGTCGGAATTGCGAGGGCTTTGGAGGTTGTCTAAAGGCGACGGCAAGACTGCATTCGGACACTTCAATGATGCCTCGACACTCTTCAGGTCGTGTTCCAACATGGCTGATTATGTGAGGTGCACGAGGCTCACCGCGGAACGGCTGATTGAATTCGGCTCGGACGGAAAGAGCGAAGCAATTGAACAGTTGCGCCGAGTGCGTACTTTGAGTCAAGAGGAAGGCTTGCGACTCGAGCAGAATCGGGTAGAGGCCCTTATGCGCGGTGTAGGAGTGCGCACTAGGGCTGGGCGGCCGCGCAAGTCAGCCGAAGAGGACGGCGCATTATCCCCCCGGGAGGCCGAAGTCGCCGTTCTGGTGGCAGCTGGATCCACAAACGTTGAAATCGCACAACGCCTTTTTCTTTCAGAACGTACGGTGCAAGACCACATCACTCACGCGCTGCGCAAGCTGAGCTTGCCCTCGCGCGCAGCGCTCGCGAGCTGGGCTGCCAAACAAGGGATGGTCTAGGACAAGCTTCACCTGTCGGGCCCGCCTGCGCCTCGGTGTGCCTAATTCAGGGGTCCGTCTTTGATCGCCTGAAAAGAATGGGCACGCTCTAGAGCAAACTGCGCACATTCCCCCATCCCCTCGCACATCTCGAACATCCCGAGCGCTACGAGCCGGCCGAATGGCTCGTTAGGACTACGACGAACACTCCTAGTGACCCATCCACTTCGCGAAGTGTTCGCTCGATATTCGCTGGGACAACAGAGCCCACCAGGGAGGAAACCCAGATGCTTCGTAAGCTGCTCGTCTCCAGCCTCACGCTTGCGCTAGTGGTCATCGGATCCGGCATCGCTCAGGCCTCGCCGATCTGGCGCTAGTTCAAAGAACTCAGTAGAGGGCTCCCAACTTGGGAGCCCTCGCTTTATCTCTCACCTTTGCGGCCCAGCAGCTGCAATTGCGCTTTATCAGGTTCTCGCGTCTTAAACCGATCCAAACCGACTCACTACCACTTAGGGCCAAATCTCGGGCTGAGTTGTTGTAGCGGGGGAATGACAGCCAAAACAGAACTCCACGTCAGCGCGATGAGCAGCAGCCCGGCGAGCACGAGGTTCTGAACGATCTTCCTCACAGGCTTACCTCCTTCTGACACGGGTGCGGTTCGGTAGCTAGGACTGCTCCGTTGCGGGGGCGGGCTCGGGAGGGCGCGGCTGGGGGTCATCCGATCAGTGTTCTGATCTCTTCCAGGTACGTCAGCTGGCCGCGGAGCTTCTCGATCTCTTCGAGCGGGAAGCGCCGGTGCCCGCCGAGGGTCGCCAGGTACGGGAGACGACCCTCTTTCGCCCAACGGGAGACCGTCTTCGGTGAGACGTGAAGCAACCGCGCCACCTCAGACGTCCTCAGATAAACCGGTCTTGGCATGCGAACCTCCTCTCGCCAGGGGAAAGATTTGCTCCACCACCGGTGCCCCACGTTCCTCACCCCCTTCCTCGAACCACGGCCCTCCCGAGCCGTCCCGATCCTGCCGCACTTCCCTCTGCGAAAGAACCGGAGAAAGACGTAGAAAACCCTTCGCGTAAGACGTATCTAATCCGCGCGTACTCGCTCGAGCCGTGTGAGATCGACGACTCGCCGCGCCGGCGCGGCCGCGGCCTCATTCAGATCCTCGATGGATAGGGCTCCGATGGAGATGGCGAACTGCAAAAGCTCTTGCCGGCGCGGCACGCCGGCCTTTCCCATCAGGTTCTCGAGATGTTTCTTCACGGTGGCAATGCTGATGAAGAGGCGATCGGCGACATCGCGATTCGATCCGCCGAGGACGACCAGCCGCAGGATCTCGGTTTCGCGCTGCGTAAGATTCCCTGGCAGCGTCGACCGCGGACGTCCGGGCCTTCTAACGCGGTGACTGTCCAGCCACACCGTCACGCGATCGGCTCGCCGGCGTGCGCCGAGCCGATCGTAGATCCCATGCGCTTCCTGAGCTGCTTCCTGCGCGCCGCCGCGGTCGCCGATCAGCGATCTAGCTACCGCGGCGACCTCGAGAACGTGCGCCTGCTCGAAGACCAAGACCGACGGTTCGTTGAGCCATGGTCGGAGGCGATCCAGCGCGGCAAGCGGATCGCCGAGAGCGAGATCGAGGGAAGCTTCGGTCCGGCTGACTGCGATCTCCCAGCACGTGGCCCAGGACAGGTGATGCCGGGCGCGAGTCAGCGCGGTTCGCGCACGTCCCACGTCGCCGCACTGCCAGGCCGCTTCTGCGAACACGGCGTACGCCAATGCGAACTCTCGCGGTTCGATCCCTGGTTCATCTAGAGCGAGGACATCGGGAAGCATCGCCGCGGCTTCCGCCGGCATGCCGTTCTCGAGGAAGGAGACGGCGAGAGCGTCGTAGGCATTGATGATGTCGGATGGATTGCCGAGTCGCGTCGCGAGTCGCATGGCGCGCCGTCCTTCGTCGAACGCTCTTCCGAAGTCGCCGCGCCATGCGGCGACACGTGCGGCGGCGCAGCACAGGGTGGCCTCGTCGTGCATGTGGCCCTTGGCCACCGCCTCCCGAAGCGACTCCTCATGCAGCGCGTCTCCTTGATCCCATAGACCAAGGATGTAGGACATCCACGTCAGGTTGGACCGCAGATAGGCGGCGTAGTCCGGGTCATCCGTGTGCCGAAGAGCCTCGGTTTGCAGGTCCGCTGCTTCGCGAACGGCGCCTCGCACGTACCGCACCATCCCAAGATGGCCGAGCGCCTTGTAGCGCGCCGGCGTTCCGGCACTCGCCTCGGATAATGCGGAGAAGATCTCTTCCGCTTCATCGGTTCTTCCTTGCATGCCGTGGCACGTGCCGATCGCGTGCTGGACATCGAACCGATCGGCGGGATCGGCGAGTGGGAGCGCGCATCCGAGGTCCTCTAGAGTCTCGTCGACCATGCCGGCGACACGATGCGCACGCGCGCGACCGAGGAGAAGCCGTGCCCGCGCCGACGGCGCGGCCTCCAGCTGCAGGGCATACGTGAAGAGGTGCACGGCTCGTTGCGGATCGGAGCGCGTCACCGCGGACCCTTGACCCGCCAAAGCGCGAACGAGTTCCGTCGGGTTGTCGGTGTGTTCCGCCATGTGGCCGTACCACACGGCTGCTTCTTCATCGCTCCCGGCCGCCTCGGCCTCCGCGGCAGCCGCCGCGAGCAGGTCGCGAAGATCGTCGGGTGGGTGCAACGCCCGGACGGCGTGGTGCGCGAGCTCTGAGGCGAGCGTGGGGTGACCGGCCTCGGCTCTGCGTCGGAGTTCGTCACCCGCTCGACCGTGCATGCGCGCGGTGCGCGTTTGGCCGAGCGCCTCGATCATCGACGATGCGTAGAGAGGGTGAGTCAGCCGATATCTCTGCTCGCCATCGCCCTCCGACGCGATCAGGCCGTCTGCATCGAGAGCGCTGAGTGACTCCACGAGACGGTCGGGCTCAAGACCGGCAACCACGCCTAGCTCGTCGAACGAAGCCGGTCGTCCGATGATCGCAAGCGCGGCAACGACGGCTCGGATGTCCTCGTCGAGCGTGGCGAATCGCGCCGTGATCATCTCGCGGAGCGACCGTGCCTCTAGCAGCGTGGCTTCTTCGTTGAGGCCCCAGTACCCGCCCGTCTGGAGGAGCGCGCCGTGCGCGCGCCAGCCTTGAACGGTCTCGCGGATATAGAGGGGATTGCCGAGGGTGCGCGTCGACAATGCCTCCGCGAGCGACGGCATGACGTCTCCGCCGAGCTGGCCGGCCGCGACCCGGCCGACGGCGTCGAAGTCGAGGCCGCGTACCTCGATATGGTCGATCCAAAGATCAGCTGTGGGTTCGGGGAGAGCGGTCGATGCCTCTTCTCCGCTCCCGCGCAGCCGGGCGGTCGCGAGGAAGAAAAGAGGCGTCTCCACTATCCGCAGCGCGGCCATCAACAGCTCGGTGCCTTCCGGAGGAGCCCACTGGTAGTCGTCGATGAAGATCGCGAGCGTCGCGGTCCGGCCTGTCTCTTCGAGTGCGTCCGCGATCTGTGGCAACGAAACGGCATAGCCTTCGACCGAGGATGCCCCGGTCAATGCGTCGACCACGTGGCGAAGACGCTCAGGTGCCCCGGGGCTCCGTCGTTCCGATCCACGGAGGATCGCTTCGAGCAGTGCGCCCAGCGGGTAACGGGGAGGCAGGCCGGCCGCCGCCGGCACACGAACGACGGCCGAGATGTAGTCGCGCCCGTCCGCGCGCGCGTGCGCGTACCGAAGGAGTGTGGTCTTGCCGATCCCGGGCGCGCCGAGTAGCAAGGCCGCGCGTTTGGCGCCGGCTGCGGCGTCATCGACCATCTGCGCCAGCCGCGCCGCCTCGACATCGCGCCCGATCGGAGGAGCTCCATCGGGCCGCGGTCTCGACGACACCGCCATGGGCCGCAATCATGATGGAAAGCGGAGCGATGTCCAGAACGACATAATCCACCTGAACCGGTCAGGAGCCGATGGTCGAGAAGGATTACTCTGCGACGCCGCTCTGGAAGAAGCTCGGCCTGAAAGAAGGCGCGCGCTTCGCCATCCTCAACGGCCCCGACGGCTTCGGCATGACCCTGCCCGGCGGCGTGAAGATCTTCCGCAAGCTCTCCGGCCGCTTCGACGTGATCCTTCTTTTCACGACCCGCGAGGCCGAACTCAAGCGCGCCTTCACGCGCGCGAAGAGCTTCCTCATGCCGGCCGGAGGGCTCTGGGTCGGCTACCCGAAGAAGTCGTCGGCCATCGCGACCAACCTCGACTTCGGCATCGTGCAGCAGACGGGGCTCGACGCCGGCCTTGTCGACAACAAGAGCTGCGCGATCGACGACGACTGGTCCGGTGTCCGTTTTGTCTATCGGATAAAAGATCGTTAAAGCGTCGGTCGCTGGGTGTGTCCGCGTGTGCGCGGATCGGATTCCTCGGCTCCAACTTGGGGTAGATGCATCAGTGGAAACTACCCGAACGGGCTATCGCCATCTCTCCGGTCACAGGGCATTCTTCGGACAATCCGAGGACAAGGAGAGCCGGTGGAGACGATCGTCAAGGCAACGTGTCCCACGTGCGGGGACGTGGAGCTTGCGCCGACCGATCTCGAGCTGCGCATCTGCACCAACACCTCCAGCGCATCCACGTACAACTTCACGTGCACCGAGTGCGAGAGAGTCATCGTTAAGGCGGCCGCCGACCACCGCATCATCACGCTGCTCACGTCGGTCGGCGTCCCGACCGTCACGTGGGAGCTTCCCGCCGAGATGTTCGAGACCCACGACGGCCCGCCGCTCACGCTCGACGATCTGATCGATCTGCGGCTCGCGCTCGAATCTCCGAACTGGGCGCAGCTGCTCGGCCTCGCTTCCGCGTAGCTCCTCGACCCCTTCCCCAGAAGTGTCTGACGTGTCAGACACTGTCGACACCGTCTGACGCGTCAGACGCTTCCGCGCGAGCCAAGCCTCCCCCCGTTTGCGCTCTTGGCGCATCGCGAGCCACCATCTGCGTCCAGATGGGTGAACGCATCGAAGGACACGGCGGGGACCTGATCGCCGCGACACTCCAGACGCACGGGGTCGACCGCATCTTCACGCTGTCCGGCGGCCACATCTTCCCGATCTACGACGGCGCGCACACCCGCGGCATCAAGATCATCGATACGCGGCACGAGCAGGCCGCCGCGTTCGCCGCCGAGGCGCACGGCAAGCTCGCGCGGACGCCCGGCGTCACCGCGCTGACGGCCGGGCCCGGCGTGACGAACGGGATGAGCGCGATCACCTCCGCGTTCTTCAACGGCACGCCGATGCTGATCTTCGGCGGCCGGGCGCCGGAGCTGCGCTGGGGGCAGGGGAGCCTCCAGGAGATGGACCACGTGCCGCTCGTCGCGTCGATCACGAAGACGGCGGAGACAGCTTTCGAGACGGCGGAACTAGCTGCGCGCACCGCTAGTTTGTTGGCGTCGGCGTCGAGACCCCATCGTGGTCCCGTCTTCTTGGATGTTCCGATGGATGTGTTGTTCAGCCGGGCGGAGGCGGAGATCCCCGAGCCGGTGACGCCCCATGTGAAGCTCGGTTACGGCGACGCCGCGCCGATCCTGACCGAGGCGGAGCGTCCGGTGCTGCTGATCGGCTCGGATGTGTGGGCCGGCAGCGGCGAGCAGGCCGCTCGGCTGTTCGTCGAGAAGCAGCGGATCCCGGCGTTCATGAACGGGATGGGTCGCGGCGTGTTGCCGGCTGATCACGCGCTGGCGTTCTCGGCGGCGCGCGGTCACGCGTTCTCGCGCGCCGACGTCGTGATGGTGGTCGGGACGCCGCTCGACTTCCGCCTGGGCTTCGGGAACTTTGGCGAGGCGAAGGTGATCCACGTGATGGACGCCGAGGGCGCGGTCGCGAACCACGTGTCACTGGCCGCGGAGGAGGCTGGGCCGCTCGGGCCGATCCTCGAGGGTCTCGCCGACACGCCTGCGCGCGATCGCGAAGGCTGGATCGCAGAACTGCGCAAGGTCGAAAGCGAGAAACGGAAGAGTTTCGAAGCGGAGCTGCGCGACGACCGCTCACCGCTGCATCCGGCGCGCGTGTACGGCGAGCTCGTCCCGCGCCTGAAGCGCGACGCCATCGTGATCTGCGACGGCGGCGACTTCGCGTCGTACGCTGGCCGGTTCGTCGACGTGTACGAGCCCGGCGGCTGGCTCGATCCCGGGCCGTACGGCTGTCTCGGCACCGCGCCGGGCTACGCGCTGGCGGCGGGGCTGCTGCATCCGGATCGGCAGATCGTCGTGATGCTCGGCGACGGCGCGGCCGGGTTCGGGATGGGGGACTGGGACACGCTCGTGCGATTTGGCATCAACGTGACGATGATCTGCGGCAACAACGGAATCTGGGGTCTCGAGAAGCACCCGATGCAGTTCCTCTACGGCTACGACGTCGCCGCGGAACTCCAGCCGGAAACCAGGTACGACGACGTCATGAAAGCGCTCGGCGGCCACGGCGAGTTGGTACGTACCCCCGACGAGATGGGCCCGGCGTTGGAGCGCGCGTTCGCCACCGAGGGTCCGAGTCTCGTGAACGTGCTGACGGATCCGAGCGTCGCGTACCCGCGCTCGTCGAACCTCGGCTGACGATCAGCTCAACCGCGCAAGAAGCTCGCTCGCGTGGGCGCCTTCCCGCACGGCGCTGAGCCGCTCGAACGTCGCCGTCGCTTTCTGCAACCGGATTCGGGCCTCGTCGGGATGGCCCGTCGCGATCAAGGCTTCCGCGAGGGCCATGTCGGTCCGTGCCTCATCCCAGCGTGCTTCGAGGCCCGCGTACCCGGCGCTCGCGTGGCCGAGCAGCGTCACGGCGTCATCCCAGCGCTCGGCGGCCAGCGCGGCGAGACCCTCGAGCCGATCGGCAGCCAACGGCAGCGCCAGCAGCTTCGTCGTATTCCCGTGGATGCGAAGATCGTTGGCCAGACCGCTCGTCTTATCCCACATCTGCGCTTCGGCCATAACTTCGCCGCGCGCCTCGAGAAGCAATCCGCGGTGTTGACGCGCACCCGCCGTGTTTTCGGCTCGCGCGATCCTCTTCAAAGCCGCGTCGAACTGTCCGCGGCGCGCGAGCACGACCGGGGTCCATGGGTCGCCCCAAACGCGTCCGACGTCGCGCTCCACTTCGGCGACGGTCGCGAGATAGGAGTCCGCCGCCGATCGATTGCCTTGGATCTCGTGGACGACCGCGGCGGCGGCGTACGGGCGATAGGCGAAGTGGGGGGGCTTGTGCCGGCGGTCGCCGAGGAGCTCCTCGATGTGCACCATGTCCGCAAGGAAAGCGTTCCAGTTTCCCAGGCGATACCGGGCCATCGCACTCCAGGCGACACAGTGAACCGCCGGGCCCGCAGCGAGGGGTCCGACACGTTCGGTCCCCTCGAGCGCGAAACGGATCGCCTCGAGATAGCGGCCTTGCATGAAATACGTCCAGGCCGCCATCCCGAATATGTCGCCGAGCTCCCACGGGTCGCGGATCACGTCGGCGAGCTCGAGCCGCCGGTTCAGCAAAGGGTCCATGCTGCCCCACTTGTCTTGCGCCATCAGATTCGACATCGCGCCGTCGAGCGCGGCCGACTCGAGTTCCGGCCGGCCGAGCCTCCGTGCGATCTCCGCCGCCCGGATACCCTCCTTCATCGCCGCATCGAGTTCCTCGTCCGAGTTCGCCGTATCCGGGAAGCCATAGGCGTAGAAGGACTTCGCGATCAGCAGTCGCGCGAGCGCAGGGTCGTCGCCCTCGATGAAACGCGCGTGCTCCATCCCGAGCTGCAAGTACCGCGCGACCTCACGTTCGGGCGGCAGAGAACGCATACCGCCCGGCCAGCGCGTCGGGACATCGAGAGCCATCGCAGTCACGTCGACGATCGTGGCGTGATCGTCCGGCGTCGCCTTTAGACGTTCGTCGACGGCTTCACGAAGCGACGCCCACGCGCGGTCTCCCACGTAGTTGTCCCGATGGATCTTGCCGAGCTCGACGAGCGCGTCCGAGCGCTCGAGGCTGTCGCTCGCAAGATGTAGCGCCTGCTCGCCGAGCTGCTGCGCCTTGGCCAGCACGAGCTTCACCGCCGTCTCGCGTGTCGCCATCATCAGATAGTCGTAGGACTTCCTCCGAAGGCGAGCGGCTTCCGTCGCGTCGGCCCTGGCATCCTGCTCGAGCGGGCGGAACGCCTCGAGGAAGTGGTACGCGAGCAGCTCCGCGAACTCGGCGTGCCGGCCTTCGGTCATCGTCTCTAGCCACGCGGCCGTCCGCGCGTGCGCGCCGGCCCGCTCGCGACGGGGGATGCTCTCGTAGGCGACCTCACGTGTCAGCACATGTTTGAAGATGTACTCGCGGTCGCCGCCGATCGACGACGCGAGGTGGGCCCGGATTAGCTCGCGATCCTCGAGCCGCTCGATGATCTCCTCCACATCTTCGGGCGGCCGGTCGAGGAGCTGCGCGACGACGCCGGCCCAGAAGATGCGGCCGACGACCGCAGCGCTTTGAAGGACGCGCTTCTCTTCCGAGGACAACAGATCGATCCGCGCGGCGAGAGCGCCTTGGACGGTGTCGGGCAGCACGACCTCGTCCGCGTCGCCGCCGGCCCGGCACTGGTCGCCGTCGCGCACGAGGACGCCGTCGTCGATCAGGTGACGCAGGATCTCTTCGAGGAAGAACGGGTTGCCCTCCGCGCGGTCGAGGATCTGCTGGCCGAGTTTGGGCGGCAGGTCCTCCGTTGCCAGGAACGCGGCGACGAGCTTCTGCGATTCGGCCGCCGTAAGAGGGTCGAGGAACATCGACGAGTAGTTGCGTCGTCCGCCGCCCCACGCCGGGCGCCGCGTCGTCAGCTCCGGTCGCGTCGGGCAGAGGATCAATAGCGGGCCTTGCGTGCGCTCGGCGACCTCCTCGAGAAGATCGAGCATCGCGCCGTCGGCCCAGTGGATGTCCTCGACCATCAGGACCACCGGCCGGTCGGCCGAGAGCGCGGAGAAGAACGAACGCCACGCGCCGTGAAGCTCGGCGCGGACCTGCCGGGGCGGCAGCTCGCCGAAGGAGATCTCCGGGTCCTCGACGCCGACGGTGAACGCCAGCGCCGCCGTCGCACGCGCCGGATCGGACGTCACTTCGGCCGTCAACAGATCGTGGCCGAGCTTACGGATCTTCTCGACGACGACGTCCGGCGGGTCGGTGTCGAGCGCCCCGGCGAGTCCCTTGAGGATCTCGGCGAGCGGCCAGTACGTCACGCCGTCGCCGTAGGGCAGGCAGCGGCCGGCGAGGATGAGCGGCGGATCGTCGACCCGCTCGCGGCGCTGGAGGAACTCGGCGACCAGCCGGCTCTTGCCGACGCCCGGATCGCCGTAGATCGTGACGAGGTTCGGCCGCTTCTCCTGCATCACACGGTCGTACAAGGACTCGAGGAGCGCCGTCTCGGCATCGCGCCCCACGAGCGGCGCGTGCAGGCCGGCCACGCCGGTATCGATGCGGGGCGCGTCGCCGAGGAGGCGTACGGCGCGCACCAACACGCCTTTGCCCTTGAGGCTCAGCTGAGCGGCGACCTCTTCGAAACGGAAGCCGCGCGTCGCGCGGGCGACGCGTTCGGCGACGAGGACCTGGCCGGGCTCGGCGGTCTGC
>JBASRP010000266.1:0-3503 GCA_049273905.1 Actinomycetota bacterium | reverse complement strand
CGATAGGTCCCGCCCGCGATCCCTTCCGTCCGCACGACGAGACGCGGCGACGGATCGAGGTCGCCGTCGCGATAGACCTCGGACGGATCCCGCGCGCTGCCCACGATCGCGTCCAGCTCTATCGCCGCCTCGGCCAATGCCGGCACGATGATCCGCGAGCTCGCCACGACCACCCGCGCGCGGCGCGCCAGCCGGATCGCCGCGGGGTCGGCCGCGCACACGTACACCGCTTCGATGTCCGGGAGGGAGTCCCACGGCAGCGGATCGTCCGCGCGAGGCTCGAGGCGCGGCCCGATCACGGTGATCGTCCTCTCCCCCGACTCGTCGACGAACGTCACCGCACGCCGCGTCGCCTCGGACCTCGTTACCGCCGCGACGCGCACGCCTTCTGCGTGCAGAAGAGCCTGCACGCGCCGGCCGCGGTCGTCGTCCCCGAGTGCGGTGTAGAGCACCGCGCCTCGGGCCAGCTTCGCGAGTTGCGCGGCCGCGACCGCACCCCCGCCGGCCGGACCGTCCCACGCGTCGGTTGCCCGCGCGATCTCGCCGGCAACCGGCAAGCGATCAACGCGCACGAATTCCACCCATTCGACGTGCCCGAGGACCGCAGCGCGCATCGGGCTGCTTCAGCGGAAACGGACCGGCAATCGCTCGAGCCCGTTGAAGATGTTCGACCGCAGCCGGCGCGCCTCGCCGGTGAGCGCGAGGCCCGGCAGGCGTTCGAAGAGCTGCTCGAAGATCACGCGTAGCTCGAGCCGGGCGAGCTGCGCGCCCAGGCAGAAGTGCGCGCCGAACCCGAACGCAACGTGCTCGTTCGGCGACCGCGTGATGTCGAAGCGGTCCGCGACCGCGAAGACCTCCTCGTCCCGGTTCGCAGAGCCGTACCACAAGGTCACCTTTTGACCCGCGTCGATCGTGACGTCGCGCAGCGGCACGTCGCGGGTCGCCGTCCGCACCATCGACACCAGCGTCGGCGAGACGTACCGCAGGATCTCCTCGACCGCGCCGGGCAGCAGCGCCGGATCAAGCGTCACCCGCTCACGCTCCTCCGGATGCTCGAAGAACGCGAGCATGCCTCCCGAGGTTCCGTTCATCGTGGTCTCGCTGCCGGCGATGAATAGGAGGATGCACAGGGCCAGCATCTCGGCGCGCGTCAGCTGCTGCCCGTCGAGCTCGGCGTCCACGAGGCCGCTGATGAGATCCGCACGCGGATCGGCGGCGCGTTTCTCGATCGCGTCGCGCAAGTAATCGATCAGCGAGGCCGCCGACGCCATCGGATCGAGCATTGTCCCCGCGCGAGCAAGGTCGACATCAGTGACCATCATCGGCTTGATCGCAGCGAAGAGCGCCGCGCGATGCTCCGCCGGGATCCCGAGCAGCTCGCAGATCACGATGAACGGCAAACGCGCCGCGACGTCCGCGACGAAGTCGCCCGCGCCGACCGCCTCGGCCTCGTCGATGACCGTCCCGACAACGCGGCGCACGAACGGCTCGAGCCGCGCGACGGACTGCGGCGTGAACGCCTTGTTCACCAACGCGCGGAGCTTCGTATGCCGCGGCGGATCCGTGATGACGAGCGTTCCTTGCATCATCTCGTAATCCATCGACGCGCTGTCCGGGTTCTCGAGATCCATGGTCGAGGTCCCGCCGGACGAGATGAAGCTCTGCGTATCCCGTGACACGCGACGCACGTCGTCGTAGCGCGTGATCGCCCAGAAGCCGGGGCCGGACCGTTGCCGCTGCCAGAACACCGGCGCGTTCGCGCGCAGGTGCCGGAAGACCGCGTGCTGGTCTCCCGTGGCGTACAGCTCCGGGTCGGTGAGGTCGATCTCGTCCAGCGCGAGCGTCACGAGCGAGAGGGTATAGGGCGTGCGTTCTCGGATGCGTAGATGCGCAGATGGCTCGGCCGGTCCTCGATGTCGCCGCGGTTCCAGTGATAGACGAAGTACCCCTCCATCCGCGAGCGCCGCCAGCGCGTGAACTCATCGCGCAGCTGCGACGCGCTCGGCGTCACGTAGTAGTCATCGCGGAAATCCTGCAGGATCGCCCAGTACCGCGGCACGCGATCCTTGTTCGCCTCGCGGATCGCTTTGTCGATCATCTCCGGATGCGAGCCGTTCTCGTTGTACGGATACACGTCGAGGCCCATGATGTCGGTCGTCCCGGCAAAGTACTGGTACGGGAACTCCTCGACGCCGTCGTACGTCGACATCACGAGGTACGTCGTCGCGCCGGGGTCGATCGACTTCACGAGCCGGGACCGCGCCTTGATCTGCCGCGCCACCCGCGGGCAGCCGTGCGTGCGCGCGTCGCCGGGCTCGTCGTCGATCTGGTACGCGGAGATCGCCGGATGCCCCGCGATGCGAGCGATCTCAGCGCTGATCTCGTCGTCGGAGTGGTTGAACGTGCAGGTGTCGTCGTCGTACCCCCACAGCCAGACGATCCCCTTCATGCCCGCGCGCTGAAGGTCATCGAGGTCCGAGCGATCCGGCAGCACGGTCACCGTGTTGAAGCCGGCCGCGCGGATCTTGTCGACCCCCGAGGCACTGGAATCCCGGCCGTACACACCCCGCACGACGACCGGTTGCGGGGCCGGCGGCGGCTGCGGCACGGGGCTCGGCAACGCCAGCCCGCGGATCGCCTCGAGCAGCTCAAGTGTCGCGGTCCCCGACGGCGACGGGCTCGGACTCCCGCTCGGGCTCGCGGCAGGGTGAGCGCTCTGCGATGACGTGCAGGCACCGAGCGCGAGCAGCAGAGCGAACGCGTGACTCGCGATACGGAACGGCTTGTTCACGAGAGCTCCTCCGGCTGGAGCCGGATAAAATCGGACCATACCCGAAAAGTTGGGAACCGCGGCGTCTCAACCGTGATGAATCACCTAAAGCGCCATCGACAAAACTCGCTAGTCCGCTATTAATGACTCGCCCACACGCACCTTTTTCTGGGGAGGGGGTCCCACGATGGCACGGCGTCTCGCCGTTCTCTTCTTCGTTGCGGCCGCGCTCGTCGGTCAAACCGCGATCGCGCGCGCGCCGCTCGCTCTCGGGCGCTACATCGTGACGCTCCGGGACTCGGTCGCCGATCCGGCCGCCGTCGCCCGGCAGCAGGTCGGTTTGCTCGGGCGCGTCTCGCACGTGTACTCGCACGCCCTCAAGGGCTACTCGGCCACACTGCCGCAGGTGCTGCTAACGCGCTTGCTCGCCGACCCGCGCGTCGTAAGCATCGAGCCCGACTCGATCATGCGCGCCGACACGACGCAGACCGTCGCGACGTGGGGCATCGATCGCATCGACCAGCGGAACCTGCCCCTCAGCGGGACCTACACGTACAACAACACGGGGGCCGGCGTGACGATCTACGTGATCGACACCGGGATCCGTTTCACGCACAGCCAGTTCGGCGGCCGCGCGTCGAGCGGCGTCGATCAGATCGACGGCGGCGCGGCGGACGACTGCAACGGGCATGGCACGCACGTCGCCGGCACGGCCGCCGGCGCGACGTATGGC
>JBASRP010000254.1:0-2990 GCA_049273905.1 Actinomycetota bacterium | reverse complement strand
ATCCTACCGCGGGCGCGGCGCGGCCCGGCTTGTGCACCTCGCCGCCGAGGATGACGTAGATCAAGCCGCCGACCAGGCTGGCGAGCAACAGCGACGCGAGGACTAGGAGCGCGAACGCGAACGCCGTGTCGTGATCGACGCCGTATCGTCCCAGCGCCCAGATGTACGCGCTCTCGCGGAAGCCGAGGCCGTTGAGCGACAACGGGATCATGGTCGCGAGCGAGGAGATGACCACGATCGAGGCAAAGACCATGATGGGAACGCCTTCGATGTGGAGGGCCTTCGCGACGCACACGTGGTAAGCGAACACCAACGCTTGGAACAAGACCCCGAAGAGGTAGCCGCGCGCGGCGGCCTCCGGATGGCGGGCCGCGGCGTGGATGGATCGCATCGCGCGGCGGATGCGACCGCCGATGCCCTCGTGTTTCACGAGCCGGCCGCGGCCGAGCAGCTTCTCCCCGCCGACGAGGAGGATCGTTGCCGCTCCGATGATCGCCAGCGACAACGCAAGCGCGATCAACGGAACGCGTTGTCTCTCCTCTCCGCTGGCGAGGATGTACGCGGAGGAGACCAAACCGATGGCGGCCATGCCGACAACGCCGGCGAAGCGATCGAGGAACACCGACGCGAAGGCAGGGGCGAGGCTGTCCTTGTCGCGCCCAAGCCGTACGGCCTTGTACGCGTCGCCGCCGATCCCGGTGGGCAGGAACGCGTTGAAGAAGGTCCCAACGAAGTAGAGCCGGAAGAGAGTCCCGATCTTGAGGGGAAGCTCCAAGGCGTCGAGGTAGGCCTTCCAGCGGAACGCGCTGATCACGAGGCCACCGAAGATCGCCGCGAGAGCCGCCAGCAAGTAAGCGACCTTTGCGTTCCGTATCTGGTCCCAGAGCTGGCCGACGTCCGCCTTTACGAGCAGGGCCACGAGGACCCCGACGCCGATGGCGACGCGGATGAGAACCTTCAGACCGCCGCCGCGTTTGGGAACGGGTGCGGGCGGCGGCGCGTCGTCTTCGAGTTCGGGCTGGGTCATAACCGGGCGACTCCGGGAGCTACATTACCGTCGTTCGCATGGCGCGCCCTCAACGGGGGTTTGGCCTGGCACGGCCGGGGATATACTCGCGCCAGCGTTACAAGCGTATGCCTCCCACAGACGCCGCCGACACAGCCGCCGCACGCCCGCGATCGCGGCGCGCGTTGATGATCGCACCCACGCCGTACTTCGCCGACCGCGGGTGTCACGTCCGCATCCTCGAGGAGGCGCGCGCGCTGCAAGCGAACGGGGTCGACGTGACGATCGCGGCGTATCCGCTCGGCCGGACGATCCCCGGTATCGAGACCGTGCGCACCGTGAAGATCCCGTGGTACCGGAAGCTCGAGGCCGGGCCCTCGGTCCACAAGATCTACATCGACGGGTTGCTGTGGGGGCTCGTGCTCCGCGAGATCCGCCGCCGGAAGCCGGACGTGCTTCACGCGCACCTGCACGAGGGCGCCGCGATCGGGATCGCGGCCCGCGCGCTCACCGGGGTTCCGGTCGTGTTCGACATCCAGGGCAGTCTGGCCGACGAGATGGCCGCGCACGGCGCGGTGCGTCCCGGTGGGGCCGCGTTCCGCGCGCTGACGGCGATCGAGCGGCGCCTCTACAGGTGGTCGGATGCGCTGATCGTGAACTCCGAGGCGGCACGGGCGATGCTCGCAGAGAAGTTCTCGGTTCCGGAAGCGCGCATGCACGTCGCCCCGGATGCGGCGGGCGTGCCCGACCGCGCGCCTGATCCCGCTGCTGTTCGGAAGGAACTCGGCGTCGACGGCGGCCCGGTCATCGGCTACCTCGGGCTCATGACCGAGTACCAAGGTGTCGGCACGCTCGTCGATGCGATCCCGAAGATCCTCGAGAAGCGCCCGGACGCGCGCGTCCTGATGATGGGCTTCCCGGACGAGGCGTACCGGCGCCGCGTCGCCGACGCCGGCCTCGCGCACGCCGTGCGTTTCACCGGCCGCGTGCCCTACGAGGAGATCGGCCGCTACCTCTCCGCGGTCGACGTCGCCGTCTCGCCGAAGGTGATCTCGACCGAGGGGAACGGCAAGCTCTTCACGTACCTCGCGATGGGACTGCCGACGGTCGCGTTCGACACGCCGATCAATCGCGAGATCATCGGCAGCAACGGCGTCCTGGTGTCGCCGATCTCGCCCGATGCGCTCGCCGAAGCGCTGGTGCGCGCACTCGACTCGCCGCCGGCGACGCGCAGCGATTCGGGCGCGCTCTCGTGGGACGACGCCGTCGCGGGCACGCTCCGCGCCTACGACGACGCGATCGCGCGGCGAGGCCGGCGATGAGCACGCCCTGCGCGGGCTGCGGCGAGCTGCCCACGATCACGCTCTTCCAACGCCCGCCCGATCACGATCCGGCGGGACGGCCGTTCACGATCGTGCAGTGCGCGCGTTGCGGTGTGGAGCAGCTCGATCCGACGCCCACCGAGGCCGAGCTCGACGAGGCGTACGCGGCCGCCTACTACACCGACCGCTCCCCGGACTCCGGTCCGGCGGGCGCGCTACGGCGGATGGCCTGGCGCGCGGAGATGCGCCCCCTCAAGCGGTTCCTTCGGCCCGGCGCGCGCGTGCTCGAGCTCGGCTGTGGGACCGGGACATTCCTGGCCGAGATACAGCGGCGGTTCGGCGTCGACGTCGCCGGCCTCGAACGGACGGCCGTTGCCGCCGAGCAAGCGCGCGCTCGCGGGATCCGCGTCATCGAGGCGACGCTCGGCGAGGCCGGCATCCCCGCCTGCTCCTTCGACGTCGTGATCATGCGGCACGTTCTGGAGCACGTTCCCGACCCCCGGGGTTTGCTGGCCGCGGCACGCCGCGTGCTCGCCGACGGCGGTGTGCTGCTCGTGACCTTGCCGGTCACCGGCGGCTGGGATCACGCGGCGTTCGGGCCCTCGTGGGGCGAGTACGAGATCCCCGAGCACCTGTGGCTCTTCCCGCGCGACGTCCTGGGG
>JBASRP010000249.1:0-2076 GCA_049273905.1 Actinomycetota bacterium | reverse complement strand
GCGCAGGTCCCGGGGGACGCGGGCGGGGCCGGGGGAACCGACGCCCCTCGCGAGCGCGGCGCGACGATGATCGCGACGAGCACGAACGACACCCCCAGCGCGGCCAGCGCTGCAAGCGCGCGCGTTCGATCAAGCCTCAGCTGCATGGCGATCCCTCCTCGCGGCGAACGCCGCGCTCTAGAAGACCGGCGAGTTCTTGTACACGACGTCCCGCAGCACCTTCTTGTCACCCGACGACCAGGCGCCGGTGAGCGAGCACGACGCGCCGTTGTTCGCGATCGAGCTGTGTCCGCAGTAGTCGTAGAAGCCCATCGAGTGTCCGGTCTCGTGCATCAGGAAGTAGATCTTGTACGTCGACGAGTACCCGTCGAACCGCGGTTCGTTTATGTGCAACCGGCTGATGTGGTATCCGCACGGGTACGAGGCGCCACCCATCGCGGCGCACCAGTCGGACGATGCCATCGAGTAGTGGTGGTGGCCGCCGTAGCTACCGTGCCCCGCGGCCGTCCACTGCGAGCTCGTCATGTAGTCGAGCATGATGTCCGTGTAGACGTCGGCGGTCGACGTGCACGCGATGGCGGCGAGGTCGACCCCCTGCGGCCACGCGCCGCGGAACTCGCTCGTCCCGCCGGCGAGCTGCGAATGGATCCGCGACCACGTGCTGTCCTCGGCGGACTTGCAGCGATCTGAGTAGACCCAGACGCCGCCGTTCCCCTTCAGGTTGTCGAGCCACAGGAACCCGTGCGACGGGAACGTTCCCTTCACCATCTTGGACGGCTCGTGCGTCGCGACGGCCGGGCGGATCGGGATCACAAGCGCGCTGATCAGCGCACAGAGGAACACGATCGTTGCGAGCGCGCCGAGCCGATCGCGTGTCGCGTGCGTTCTCGAAGTCATTGCTCACCTCCGCTGTCGTGTCGAGCGGCGCGGCGGAAGGAACCGCGGGGGTGAGGAAGGCGGTCGGTCGCGAGGGCGGCGCGACGCGTGTGCGGAGGATGGCGTTCGACGGCGGCGTCGTCAAGGACGACGACAGACGCGAGGCACGCTGAGCGCGCTTAAAGGCCGAGCTTGCCGGGGTTCATGATCCGCGCAGGGTCGAGCGCCTTCTTGATCGCCCGGAGGACCTCGAATCCCGCGCCGAGCTCTTGCGGCAGCCACGGCGCCTTCAGGACACCGACGCCGTGATGATGCGTGATCGTTCCGCCGGCCGCGAGCGTCGCGTCGGCGGCATCCGCCCAGGCCGCGCGGTAACGCGCTTCGACGGCGCCGTCGTCGGTCGCGCCGACGAAAACGAACGTGAAGTAGAGACAGGTCCCTTGCGGATACGGGTGCGAGGCGTGGCAGCCGACGACCTCCACGTGCGCGCCGAGCGCCGCGCGCACCGCCTCGTAGAGGTCCGTCGCCGGCCAGAGTCCCGCGACCTCCATCGTGTCGACGGCGGCGGCCGGGCCGAGCATCCCTTCCAGCATGATCTTGCGGAACGTCCCGACCGCGTCGTTGCGATGCTCCCACCAGCGCTCGGCGAGCGTTGGGCCGAGGTCCTTTCCGCCGGCGCTCTCGACGATCTCGCGCACGGCGCGCTCTTCGGGCTCGGCGATCGCGTCGCCCTCGAAACGCAGGACGAGCAACGCGCCGTCGGGCCGGTCCGGCGCATCCCGGAACGCGATGCCGACGTCAACCTCGTCGTACAGACGCATCACCGCCGGATGAAGTTCTTCCTGCGCGACGCGCCGTACCGCGAGGAGCCCGTCGGGAAACGATCCGAAGGCGTAGGCGCCGTGCGCGATGGCGCGCGGCGCCGGTCGCACCGCCAACGTCGCCTCGGTGATCACGCCGAGCGTGCCCTCGCTGCCGATGAAGATGCGGTTGAGATCCGGCCCGGCGGCCGAGGCGGGCGACGGCCTCGTGCGCACGACGGCGCCGCCGGGTAGGACGACCTCGAGCCCGAGGACCATGTCCTCGAGCCGTCCGTAGCGCGCGGACTTCTGCCCGGCAGACCGCGCCGCGACCCAGCCGCCGAGAGTCGAGATGTCGATCGACTGCGGGAAGTGCCCGAGCGTCAGCCCGCGTCCCGCG
>JBASRP010000240.1:0-9906 GCA_049273905.1 Actinomycetota bacterium | reverse complement strand
GTGCGCGCTGCTGCAAGGGAACCCGAAGCGCGCGTTCGACGTCGCGGACGTCGCCGCCGCGCACGCGCGCGGTATGGGCGGCGTTGCGGTCCAGACGCCCTTGCTGGAGCGCGTGAAGGGCTACGCGCTGATGCAGCTGGGCCGCCTGGATGCCGCTCGTGAGGCTTTCGACGAGAGCCTGCGCACAGGCCGCGCGCGGAAGGCCGACTACGACGTCGCGCTGACGCAGCGCGGCATCGCCGAGTTATTGCGTTGCGTGGGCGAGCCCGTGCCGCCGGAGCTGGAGGCCGAGGCAGCGACGACACTTGAGCGCCTCGGCGTCGTGTGGGTGCCGGAGATCCCCTCGCATCTGCCCGCCGCTGCAAAGAAGTGACCCCGCGCGTCGCGCGGGCTCACGGTTGAAGTCGTTAGATCAGCGGCACTTCGCGTCGACCGGGCTGCGAACCACGATCACGACGTTGCCCTTGTTGTTCTTGTTCCGCGAAGCGATGCAAGGCGGACCAACACTCGGCCCACAGTCGGGAAGAAGACCCGTCTCTACCAAATTCCCGAACTTGTCGGTGAACGGCGGCTTCCCCGGCTGGTCGTAGGTGAAGCACACCTGATAGAAGCTCGCGCCGTTCCGGGGCTGGATCTGGTCCCAGGCCTTGCTGATCGTCAGCGTGATGGTCACCTGGCCGCCGATGTTGTTCCAGAACGCTGACAGAACGCCGGGGCCATGGTTGAACTCCGTGTCGCTGTCACCCGCGCAGACCGGCGCGCTTTCGATGTTCAGCGCGACGCCCACCACGCCCCCGCCATTAGAGGTGCCGGCGACCTTCGCCGTTTCGTTGTTCGCGTTGAGGTTTCCCGTCGACGGGTCGCATGTTCCTCCGCCGCTGCACGCTTCACCGGCATCGAAGATCCGGAAAGAACTCGACGCAGGTGTCGGGTCGAAGCCGTTCGCCGTCGCGACGAGCGTGTAGGTGCCCGGCGTCCCGATCGAGAAGCTCGGGAATCTCGCGATCCCGTCCGCGCCTGCGCGAACCGTCTGCGAGGTGCCGCTGGGAACGCTCGACAGAGTCACACGCGTGTTGGACGACGCGAGGACCTGGATGGCCGCGCCGTCGACCGTTCCGTCCAGCGCATCGAGCGGAAGCGTGGTGATGGTTTGGTTCCTGATCGCGTCGCTCGGTTGCGTCACGAAGCTCAGCGCTTTTGCCGCCGAGGAAGGCGCGGCGAGCAACCCGATTATGAAGATGGTGACCAAACCCACGAGCAGCCAACGAGACCGCTTCATCGATGCATCCCCCCTACCTCTTCATAGATAACCGGCGTCGTGACCGGCGTAACTGGATACTCATTCAGGTGCGTGCATCCGGTCAAGGTGGTCACCATGCATTCAGTGTGAGATGACGCACTTGCATTACGCTCGACTAGTGCATCTGGGGCGTCTCGGTCATACCGATGGGTGATTTGTCCTCTCGCGGGCGGCTTTGAGAAGCAGCCCGACGCCCTCGGCGAGACCGTCCGCGATGCGCCACACCTCGGGGACCGTGTCCCGGCAGGCGATGACTCCGAGGTCGACGTTCCCCATGTTGGAGAGCACGGTGATGTTCACACCTGCGCCGGGCAGCAGCGGCCCCATCGGATAGATCGCGAGGATGCGCGCGCCAGCGGTGTACAAGGGCACCGGCGGACCCGGCACGTTCGACACGATGCAGTTGAGCGCCGGCGGATGCCAGTTCGGCAAACGCGAGCCGGAGTAGAAACGCATCGCACTCGTGAACAGACGCGGTGCGAGGAACTCGGCCCAGTCCATCAGCGTCTCGGCGCCGATCGCGTTCGCCAGTTCCTTCGATCGTTTCGTTGCCTCGACGATGATCTCGAGCTGCTCCGCCGGGTCTTCGGACTGGACCGGCAACGGCACGAGCATGTTCGAGACCTGGTTCGCGGAGTCGCGCTCGACGCCGTCCTTGCGCACCGAGATCGGGCACGCGGCGACGAGCGGCTTCTCGGGCATCTCGTCGATCGCCAGCAGGTAGCTCCGCAAAGCGTGCGTCGCGATCGCGAGCACGACGTCGTTCACCTTCGCGCCGAACGCGTTCTTGATCTCCTTCAGGTCGTCGAGGGACGCCTGGCCGAACGCCACCGAGCGATGCGACGTCAACGCTTGCGACATCCGGAGCCGCGGTGCGAGGAAGGGCGCGGACGCCCGCGTGTCCGAGCGTCGCGTCATCGCGCGCACCATCTTGAGAGCGTTCCCGGTGGCGCGTCCCATCGCGCCGACGATGCGAACGGGATTGGCGACCTGCGTGACGAGCGCGCCGGTGAGGAGCTTCAGGTCGCCCGGTTTGCGCTCCCCGAGGAACGCTTCGTCGGGCTTCGGCTTCTCCGCGATCTCGGGCGTGAGGTCAAGAAGGTGGACCATCACGTCCGCGCCCGAGGCACCGTCGATCGTCGCGTGGTGCATCTTCGTGACGATCGCCGCTTGGTCGCCCACGAGGCCCTCAACGACCCACATCTCCCAGAGGGGCCGGCCCCTGTCGAGCGGGCGGCTCGCGATCTCGCCGACGACGTCGGCCAGCGCCTTCTGATCTCCGGGCGGCGGCGCTCCGATGCGCATCAGATGGTTCTCGACGTCGAACTCGGGGTCGTCGATCCAGGCCGGATGCCCGAGGCCGAACGGCACATTGACGAGACGACGGCGGAACGCCGGCATCAGGTGGATCCGGTCGTCGACCATCTTGCGGATCTTGTCGAACGAGTAGCCGCCGGGCATCGTCGACGTATCCAGTAGCAGGACACCTATCACGTGCATGTGCATCTGCGGTGTTTCCATGTACAAGAACGTCGCGTCCATCCCCGACAGTCTCTTCACCGGACAACCTCCGTCGTGTCGGCGAGCTTCTGGATTGCCTGTTGTTTGGCCCACGCGTAGTCCGCCTTGCCGGCGGGGGAGCGAAAGATCTTCTCGACCAGCACGAGATCGCGCGGCACCTTGTAGCCGGCGACGAGCGTGCGACAGTGCGCCTGCACGTCGTCCAGGACGGGCGTCGCGCCGGGCCGCGCTTCGACGACGGCTACGACGCGCTCTCCCCACCGGTCGTCGGGCACACCGACCACGACCGCGTCCGCGATCGCGGGGTGCTCCTTGAGCGGAGCCTCGACCTCTTCGGGGAAGACCTTCTCCCCACCGGTGTTGATCGTCAGCGACCCGCGGCCGAGCAGCGTGATCGAGCCGTCGGCCTCGACCGTGGCCATGTCGCCGGGCATGACCCAGCGCTGTCCGCCGGACTCGATGAACGTGCGCGCGGACTTCTCAGGATCCTTGTGGTAGCGCAGCGGGATGTGGCCGCGCCGCGCCAGCCGGCCTACGACGCCCGAACCCGGCTCGACCCGCGCGCCGTCCTCGTCGAGCACGGCCGTGTCGGCGTTGACCACGAACGTCGCGCCTTGCTTCGAGCCGAGGACGCCGGTCTCGGACGAGCCGAAACCGTCGGCGATCATGCGGCCCGGCAGCAGCTCCAGGATCCGCTGCTTCGTCGTGTCGCCGAGCAACGCGCCGCCCGAGCCGATCACCCACAGGTTCGAGGTGTCGTAGCGGTCGGTATTCGCGGTGAGCTCGTCGACGAGCGGCTTCGCCATCGCGTCGCCGACGATGACCAGCACCTGTACGCCCTCGCGCGTGATGAGTTCCCAGATCGTCGCGGCGTCGAACCGTCCGTGCGCCGTCATCAACAGTGTGCCGCCGGTGAAGAGCGACTGGAACGCGAGCCACGCCGCGCTCGAGTGCATCAGCGGGGGCGTCGCGAGCGACTTCAGACCGGGCTCGGGAACGCGCGACGCGAGCTCCTCCGGGCCGGTGACGTAGTTGCCGAGTTGCGTGATGTCGCCGCCGCCCATCGCGGACTTGAAGATGTCCTCGTGCCGCCAGATGACGCCCTTCGGCATGCCGGTCGTGCCGCCGGTGTAGACGATGTAGAGGTCTTCAGAGGAACGCTCCGGAACGTTGGGGCGTTCGGCGCTTGCGGCGGCCAGCGTCTCCTCATACCGCTCCGACCCGGGCACGGCGTCTTCCGTCGAGCCGTCGTCGACGACGAAGAAGTGTTTCAGCGCCGGCGCGCTCGCAGCCGCACCGGCGACGCGCGGCGCGAACTGGCGATGGTACACGAGCGCGACGATGTCGGAGTCGTTGTAGAGGTACGAGAGCTCGGCCTCCACGTATCGGAAGTTCACGTTCACCGGGATCGCGCGGATCTTGAAGCTCGCGATCATGCCCTCGAGGTACTCAGTGCCGTTCATCATGTGAATGCCGACGTGTTCGCCCGAGCGAACGCCCGCGGCGAGGAGCGAGTGCGCGAGCCGGTTCGACCGTTCGTCCAGCTGGGAATACGTCAAACGGCGGTCGCCGACGATCAACGCTTCGCGATCGGGAACGCGATCGACGACCGCTTCGAACAGATCGGCCAGATTGAACGTCACAGGGAAGGCCCCTTGCCAAAACTTTGCCCCGGCATACGGCTCCCTCGAACCGGGGGTGCCATAGTATCGGGTGGGTGGGCGAAACCTCAGCCCGGCTAACGCAGTCGGAGGAACGATGACATCGAGAGGTCCGGCCGGGGCGTTCGAGTTCGTGCAACGCGTGGGGCGCACCGTCGCGCGCACACCGGGGCTCGGAGTTCTGTGGGCGCCGCCGCGCGCCGCCGGCTTCGCGCTCGGCGCTCTTGTGAAGGAACGTCTCGGTCTCGCCGATCCCGATCTTCCGAAGACGCGCCCGTCGCTCGCGCTCACCGCGCAGGTCGCTCTCGACGAAGCGTTGCTCGGCGTGATGCGCAATCCGCGCCGCTATCCCACCGACTCGGAGCTGCGCGCCGTCGGCGACGACCTCGAGAGTGCGACCGACATCTACCGCCGCAACGGCTGGCTGCACGACCCGACGACGTTCCACGTCGATCCGCCGCCTCTCGTCGACATCACCAGCTCGCAGGGGTGGGCGCTCGGAACGTTCTTCGAGCGGATCTCGTGGCCGAGCGGGTTCGAGGCGACGGAGGGTTTGCCGGGCCACGATCGCTGGATGACCTACGAGAAGAACAAGACCGCGAACGCGTACCTGATCCGCACGGAACGCGCCCGGCCGTGGCTGGTTTGCATCCACGGGTTCGGGACCGGCGTTCCGATGTCGGACTTCTTCGCGTTCCGCGCGCGCCGCCTCGCGGAGGAGCTGCGGCTGAACCTCGCCTTCCCCGTCCTGCCGCTGCACGGCCCGCGCCGCGCGTCGCGCCTCAGCGGCGCGGAGCTGCTCTCGTACAACCTCTTGGATTTCGTCTACGGCATGGGCCAGGCCGCGTACGACATGCGCCAGCTCGTGCGCTGGTTGCGCCTCGAGGGCGCGACGTCGATCGGGCTGTACGGCATGAGCCTCGGTTCATACGCGGGCGCACTTCTGAGCGCGCTCGAGCCGGGCATCGACCTCATGATCGCCGGCGTGCCGCTGTGCGACATGGCCCAGATGATCGACCACCATGCGACCGCGAAGATGCGGTCGCGGGCGCGCCAGAATGGCCTCGGGATGGAGAAGCTCCACGACCTGTATCGCGTCGTATCGCCGCTGTCGTGGCCGTCGAAGGTCCCGACGGACAAGATCTTCATGTACGCGGGCGTCGGCGACAGGATGTCGACGCCGGGCCAAGCGCATCGCCTGTGGCGCCACTGGGGCGAGCCCAAGGTGCTCTGGTACGACGGAGGACATCTCGCGTTCCTGTGGTCGGGCCGCGTGGTGAAGTTCCTCGACGAAGCGCTCACCGAATCAGGGTTCGTCGTCGAGGCCAAACGCGCCAGCTAACCGCGCCGCCTTGGTCCAGGCTCGGATCGAGATCGTCGGATACTCGCCGTCGTGGGCGGACGAGTTCGCGCGCGAGTCCTCTCAGATAGCCGAGGTTCTCTGCGGCGTTCTCATCGCCGTCCATCACATCGGCAGCACGGCGATCCCGGGGTGCGACGCGAAGTCGATCATCGACATGCTCGCCGTCGTGACGAACCTCGACGATCTCGATGCGCGCACTGCAGCTCTCGAGGGGCTCGGCTACGAGGCGCTGGGCGAGTTCGGGATCCCCGGCCGCCGCTACTTCCGGAAAGGGTCGGCCTTCGAGGATCGCACGCATCAGATCCACGCGTTCGCGGACGGCTCCACGGAGATCGCCCGGCACCTCGCGTTCCGCGACCATCTGCGCGGCAACCCCGAGGCGGTAAAGGAGTACGTCGCCCTGAAGCGTCGCTTGGCGGCCGAGCACCCGACCGACGTCGAGGCGTACACCGACGGCAAGACGGCGTTCATCAAAGCGATCGAAGAGGCCGCCTCGATCTAGACCACGAACCGGCGCGTACCGGCAGAATCGGGCTTCCGGGGGAAGGAGCACAGTGCCAGAAGCGAGAAGCCCAAGGGTCATGCCACCGATCTCCCGCCGTTCGTTCCTCCGCGCCGGTGGGGCACTGGCCGCGGCCGCGGCCGTCGCGCCCCGCCTCGGCTGGAGCAAGGCGGCGTCCTCTCCAGCGGGCGCAGGAACGACCTTGGCCAGCACGATCGTCAAGGGCGCCCAGATCGGCTCCGGCTCGAGCGGCGCCTACTTCCGACTCGCTGAGGGGCCCGGCGAGCCGCACTTGACACGCACCGAGCTCGCGCTCCGCGCCGACGCGACGGCTCGGCGCCGCTCGCTGCTCCACTTCGTCCACTTGACCGACACCCATCTCTGCGACGCGCAGTCGCCGGCCCGGGTGGAGTTCCTCGATCGCTACTCGGACCCGGGGATCGGATGCGAGTCGCTTCCGTTCGACGCTGCGTTCCGCGCGCATGAGACGATGAGCGTGCAGGTGCTCGAGGCGATGAACCGCCGTATCCGCTCGGTCGGACGCAGCCCGATCAGCCGCGCGCCGATCGCTTTCGCGATCTGCACCGGTGACAACGTCGACAACGAGCAGTTCAATGAGCTGCGCTGGTTCATCGACATGATGGACGGCCGCAAGATCGTCACGCCGAACAGCGGTGGCCCGACGTACGAAGGCGTGCAGCTCGCGGAGTGGGTGAACGAGGAGTACTGGCACCCCGACGCAGGTGTCCCTGACAAGTACAAGCGCGCCTATGGATTCCCCGACTACACAGGACTGCTGACCGAAGCGATCAAGCCGCTCACTGCGACGGGGATCGGGATGCCGTGGTACCAAACGTTCGGCAACCACGACGGACTGATGCAGGGCAACGCGCCGCAGGATCCGGCGCTCGAGGCCATCGCGACCGGCCCCTTGAAGGTCACCGGCGCCCCGCCCGGCCTCGATCCCTGCGACTCGTTCGAGATCCTGCGCGCGAACCCCTCCGCGTTGTTCGGCGGCCCCGCGTTTCCGGTCACCGCCGACGCGAACCGCCGGATCGTCAGCCGAGCCGAGTACATCGAGGAGCACTTCCGCACGACCGGCACGCCTGCCGGCCACGGATTCACGGCCGCGAACCGCGCCGCCGGGACCGCCTACTACACCATCGACGACCATCCGGGGTTCCGGCTGATCTCTCTCGACACCGTCAACCCCGGCGGTTACGCCGACGGCAGCATCGGGACGGGGCAATTCGAGTGGCTGCTCGAGCGCCTCGCCGAAGCGCACGGCACGTATCTCGACCAGAGCGGCGCGGAGGTCCAAACCGGTAACCCCGATAAGCTCGTCATCCTCTTCTCGCACCACGGCTTGCGTTCGCTCAACAATCCGCTGGTCACGCCGGATCCGCTGGACCTCGGTTCGTGGGACTTCCCGCGCGTCATGGCCGACGACATCGAGGCCGCGCTGCACCGCTTCCCGAACGTGATCGCGTGGGTCGACGGCCACACACACAACAACATCGTCGAGCCGCGTCCCGGCGGGACCGGCGGTTTCTGGGACATCGGGACCTCGGCGCACTGCGACTGGAACTGCCAGTCCCGCCTCATCGAGGTCGTCGACAACGGCGACGGAACGCTGTCGATCCTCTGCACGATGATCGACCACGCAGCGCCGGCCGTGCCCGGTGGCAGCGACCCGGTCCTCAAGCTCGCGTCGATCCATCGGGAGCTCTCCGCGAACGACTTCCAGCGCGGCTTCTATCGAGGCGCGGGAGCGGGAGAGCTTCAGGACCGCAACGTCGAGCTCGTGATCCGCGCTCCCTTCGCGGCCTCGTCGCGTACGCGCCCGGCCCACGCCGGGGCGCACAGCGGCTGAGCTACAAAGCTGCCGCGCGGTTCGAGATCCCGAGACTGCGCCGGAAAGCCCGCACCAGATCGGCGTCGATCCCGTTCGTGAGGTAGCAGAACGACAGTCCCGTCACGGGGTCGGCCCAGGCGGTTTGCCCGCCGACGCCCGGGCTGGCGATCGAAAACGGCGAGACGCTTTCGCCGAATCCCCGCACCACCGCGAACCCGTCGTCTCTCGCGAGCACAAGCCCGCGCGACCGGTTCGCCGGCGCCGTCGTGTACGGATCGGGGAACGAGTTGCGCACGACCCGCGTCGCGTCCGCGAGGATCTCGTCCTTCCAGAGGCCGTTCGTGTTCTTCACGAAAGCTTGGAAGAGCATCGCGACGTCGGCTGCGGATCCGACCGCGCCGGCGCCCGGCACCCCCGCAGCGCGCACCTTGGGTTCGTTGTAACGCAGCAAGATGTCGTCGCGGATCTCCGGCACGGTGAACTGCTCGCCGCTCGCCCGGGTAACGGTCCCGAGTTGCGCCGGCTCGCCGACGATCACCACGTCGTTGATCGGGCGCTGGTCCAGAGAGTCGAAGCCCAACCGCAACGTGTCGAGGTCCAGCGCCGCACAGATCCGCTCGTTCACGAAGACGCGGAAGTCGAGTCCCGAGACGCGCTCGATCACGTCGGCCAGAACCCAGTGCGCCGAGGTCGCGTGGTACTCGGTCTTAGTCCCCGACTCCCAGTCGAGCCGCCACGTCCGGAACTTCGCCAGCCGTTGATCGGGGTCCGCGCCCTCCTCGGGCTTCATGGGCGCGCGCGGGAACCCGGCTGTGTGCAGCAGAAGATGATCGACCGTCACCCGCCCCTTGTCGTTGTCCGCGAATCCGGGGATGACGTCGGCCACCCGCGTTTCGTAGGTCAGAGCTTCCTCCGACACCAGGAGCCACACCGCGCTCGCGACGAGCGCTTTCGTGATCGAGAAGATCACGTACCGCGGGGCCGGCGCGTTGCCGAACGATTCGAAGGCGATCAGCTCGCCGTCCCGCGCCACTGCGAGCTGGCACGACGGCACCAAGCCATCGTCCACATCCCGCCGGGCCCGCGCGTAGAGCTCTTCGAGGCTCACGAGCCGACCCTTTCGCCCGACGCCGTCGGTGTGTGAGACTGACGGCGATGGAACGCATGACGGGGATGGACGCGGGCTTCCTCTATATGGAAACGCCCTCGTTGCACATGCACACGCTCAAGATCGGTGTCATCGACCCCGGCGGCGTCGAAGGCGGCTACACCTTCGATCGGTTCCGCCAGGAGCTCGAGAAACGCCTCCACCTCTTGCCGCCCTTCCGTCGCCGCGTGGTCGACATCCCGCGCGGCATCCATCACCCGGTCTGGATCGAGGATCCCGAGTTCGACATTACGCGGCACCTGAGGCGCACGCAGGTTCCCTCGCCTGGTGGCACCCGCGAGATGGACGCCGTCATCGGCGAGATCGCCAGCACGCAGCTGCGCCGCGACCGCCCGCTGTGGGAGATCTGGGCGCTCGAGGGCTTGCAGGACGGCCACGTCGCGTTCGTCGCAAAGATCCACCACGCGCTGGCGGACGGCGTCGCCGCCGCCGCGCTTCTGGCGAACGTCCTCAGCGCCGATCCCGAGCCCGCCGATCCGGATCCGCCGTCCGCGCCGTGGCGTCCCGATCCGATCCCCGACGGGCGCGAACTGAAG
>JBASRP010000231.1:0-2178 GCA_049273905.1 Actinomycetota bacterium | reverse complement strand
GTCCTAGGCAGAGTCGCGACGACCATTTCGTCGAGGCTGGAGCCACTGCTTCGGCCACAGGAGCGCCGGATGCAGGCCGAGTCGGCACGTCATCCGATCGGCGACCTGCTCGGCGATGTCGCGTGAGCGCAGAAGCCGACTGAGCGTTCGCTGACTGACGTCGAGGCGAACAGCGAGCTGCTCCCACGTCAGGGCGTGCGCACGTCGCACCCGCCGGAGCTCGCGCTTGAGGGGCGCGGACGGAAGGCGCTTGTTGTAGGGCATCGAACCCTCCCTTCAGAAATCGGGCGTCGAGGATCGGCGCACCGGGCCGGAAGGCAGGCTCAAGAAGCCGGGCGGCGCCCAGCTCTGCCTGATCGCGCCCATGTGTGGGCACACCTCCTTCGAGGAGCGCGATGCGCTCTCCGGCGGAAGGTGGTTCTCACCGAGATGGTTCAGCTGTCGCGGGTGAGTCAGCTTTGGAGCGCCGACTGCGCCGTCGGGATCGCACGCCTTCGCCTGTCGTTCGTCGGCGAGATGGGCTGTTGTCGATGCGGCTGTTGGGACGGAGCGCGGGTCTCGGCTTCGATCCCTTCCATCGCTTCAAGCCGTCACTTTCGTTCTCGAGCGCGCCTCTTCGATGAGGTGCCCGAGTGAAGGGACTGCCTTGCGGCGGTCGTCTCAGAGCCTGGACCCAAGCCCTTGTCTCGTCTGCCGCGGCGACTTGCCCGCCGGCCGATGGTCTTCAGGCATTGGTTGCGAACCTTCAGTTCGCCGGAGATCCGCGAGCCGCTCGACCCGAAAGCCGATCGTCTCGGACGGACCACCATCCAACTAACAAGGCCACCTGAAAGCCCTTTCTGGCCGTGCAGAGGACCGACTTCTTGGGGCAGGTTGGGGAAGGAAGTCTGCGACCTGGTCCGTGGCCCCGGTGGAAGGCCGGGCAGGACGGGGACCGTCTTTAGCACTCTTGACCGTCGAGTGCTAAGGCGTTACCTTCTTCGAACGACAACGGTGTAACTCCTCTTGAGGTTTCTCTTTGGGAGCGGGCGAGCGGGGCCCCGAGGCCGAATCGGGAGTCAGCCTGTGGAGTTCATCTGGGACTGTCGGTGGCGAGCGTTACGGTCAGGGGGCTAGGAACAACAGCCGTTCCAAGATGAGGAGGAGTCTGAAGTGGTGGTGAGCACCGAGTTGCCCCAACAAGGGATCGTGTTCTGGCCGGTCGGCACTGGCGACAGCGTCACGATCGTGATCGACGATGATCACGTTCTGCAGGTTGACCTGCACGACATGGAGATGGCGGACGAAGAAGGGGCGACCGTTGCTTCAGTGGTGGATCGCCTCGTCGAAGTCCTCCCGAAAGGAAGCGACGGGAAGCCGTATCTTGCTGCCTTCATCTTGACGCACGCCGACAAGGACCACTGCCTAGGCTTCTCCTATCTTCTTGAGAATGTTTCGGTCGGTGAGATCTGGGCGACGCCTCGCTTGTGGCGCGAGTTCGCCGATGAGGGGGTGGAACTGTGCGACGACGCGAAGGCGTTCCAGGCCGAGTCAGAGCGCCGCGTCGCTGCCATCTTGGCGGCGGTCAGTGACGGGCGCACGCCCAAATCGGGAGACCGCATTCGCGTCATCGGCTACGACACGGATCATTCGAAGCACGCGTACTCGGAGCTGCCCGACGAGTATCTGAGTTATCCCGGCGATGCTGTGAACGCGATCGACGGAGTGGAGCTCGGGGACCGCTTCGAAGCCTTCATCCACGCGCCTTTCAAGGATGACTGCGCGTCGGAACGAAACGACACCTCCGTTGCACTTCAGGTCGCGCTCAAGAACGCATCCGCCAATGAAGGCCATGCGCTTCTTTTCGGCGACCTTGGTTACGAGACGATCATCAAGATCTTCGACTACAGCGAATCTCATGATCGTCCCGAACGGCTCGCGTGGGATGTTCTGCTCGCTCCCCATCATTGCAGCAAGAAGGTCATGTACGTGGTCGAGAACGACGATGAGGTGCTGAAGCAGGATGTGCTCGATGCGATGGCGCGACATGCATCAGGCGGTGCAGTCGTTGTGGCCAGCAGCGCACCTTTCCCGGCCGAGAACTCGGCTGGTGACAATCCTCCACACATCAAGGCCCGGAATCGCTACGAAGAGACTGTCGACACCTTTGTTTGTACCGGGGAGCACCCTGACGAAGAC
>JBASRP010000229.1:0-9229 GCA_049273905.1 Actinomycetota bacterium | reverse complement strand
TGCGCGCCTCGATCGGGGTCATCCCGGTCGACCCGGCGACCGCGACCGGTCGGTTCGCGGAGCCCGTCGCGGGGAGCATGGTCGCGATGAGGCTCACCGCGGTGAGACCTACGCCGAGCGCGAGCCCCTTGCCGGCCGATCGCTTCAACCGCTGGGAGAAACGCACCGGGTTCTCGACGACGAGATGCGACGCGATCGCGAGCAACAGCGAGACCACGACGGCGAAGATCTTGCCGAGGGTGTGCGCGCTCGCCGATGCATCTTCCCCGAGCGCGAGGCTCGTGAGACCGAGCGCCGGCCAGTGCCACAGGTACCACGCGTAGGAGATGCGTCCGATCGCGGGCAGAGGCGGACGCGCGAGGAAGCGTCCGACGACGGCCGGCCGCGCGATGCCCGACGCGAGGATCAGAGCAGAGCCGAGGACGGGGAGGAGCACGGCGGACCCCGGGTACGGCGTGTTCCGGCCGTACACCATCGCGGCGACGATGATGCACACGATGCCGGCGATGCTCGCGAGGTCGGCGAGCAGGCCACGGAAGCGTCCGAGCCGGCGGGCCGCGACCGCCAGCGCCGCGCCCGTCGCCAACTCACCGAGACGCAGATGCGTTCCGTAATACGCGCTCGACCCCTGAACGTTCGTCAGCATGATCGACAGCGCGAACGAACCGACCGCGAGGACGGCGAGGACCGAGCCGAGCGCGCGCGGGAGCTTCGACGGCGCGATCCTCATCACGCGCCGGGACGTCAGCAGGATGATCAGAGGCCACAGGACGTAGAACTGTTCCTCGATCGAGAGCGACCAGTAGTGCACGAACAAGCTGGTCGCCGGGGTTGTGTCGGCGTACGCGGTCGCTTGCCCGGCGAACCGCCAGTTCGAGACGTACGTTGCGGCCGACCGCGCGTCGCCGAGGAGTGTCGCGCGATCGAGGGCCGGGACGAGAAGCATCCCGATCGCGAGGGTGACGATGAGGACGAGCGCGGACAACGGCAGAAGGCGCCGGATGCGTCGCGCGTAGAAGTTGCGGAGGCTGATCGTTCCGGTCTTGGTCGTCTCTTTGAGAAGGATCCCGGTGATCAAGAAACCGGAGATGACGAAGAAAACGTCGACGCCGACGAAGCCGCCCGCCAGCTGGGTGATCCCCGCGTGGAACGCGATAACCAGCAAAACGGAAACGGCGCGGAGGCCGTCGATGTCCGCACGGTATTCCCTGGTTGGGAGCGGTGCGGGTGTCGGACGGGCTTCGAGACGAAGCTCGGTTTGCACGCGGGGATACTACCCGCGGGACCGAGGCGCAATCGTTTAGCGAGGTGAAAGCGTTTTTCAGCCGATGTTTTCCAGGGCGGCGCGCAGGTCGGCGATGAGATCGTCGGGGTGTTCGAGGCCGACGGACAAACGCACGAGCGTGGGATCCACCGCGAGCGGCGAGTCGGCGACGGACGCGTGGGTCATGCGCGCGGGATGCTCGATCAACGATTCGACGGCCCCGAGCGATTCGCCGAGCGCGAAGATCTTCGTGCGCGTGACGATCTCGAGTGCGGCTTCCTCGGTCGCAAGCGTGAACGACACCATCCCCCCGAAGTCGCGCATCTGCCGCTTCGCGGTGTCGTGGCCGGGGTTGGTGTCCAGGCCCGGGTAGTAGACCTGAGTGACCGCCGGATGATCGGCGAGCATCTCGGCGACCGCGCGCGCGTTGGCGCAGTGGCGTTCCATCCGCAGCGCGAGCGTCTTCACGCCGCGCAGGACGAGCCAGCAGTCGAACGGCCCCGGCACGCCGCCGATCGCGTTCTGCAGGAACGCGAGGCGCTCCGCCGTCGACGGGTCGTTGGTCGCGGCGAAGCCGCCGATCACGTCGGAATGGCCGCCGAGGTACTTGGTGGTCGAGTGCACGACGATGTCGGCGCCCAGCGCGAGCGGCTGCTGCAGGTACGGCGTCGCGAACGTGTTGTCGACGACGACCATCGCTCCGCGCTCGTGCGCGAGCTCGGCGACGGCTTCGATGTCGATCACGCGGAGCAAGGGATTGGTGGGCGTCTCGATCCACACGAGCTTGGTGGTGTCCCGCCACTCGGTCGAGCAGGCGGCCGCCTCGGTCATGTCGACGGCGCTGAACCGGAGACCGGCCGGGCCGTACACGCGCGCGACCAAACGATAGGTGCCGCCGTAGGCATCGTTCGGGATGATGATGTGGTCGCCGGGGGAGAGGAGGCGCAGGATCGCGTCCTCCGCCGCCATGCCGCTGGCGAAGGCGAGGCCGTGCGCCGCGCCTTCCAAGGAGGCGAGGCACCGTTCCAGAGCGGTCCTCGTCGGATTGCCCGTGCGCGAGTACTCGTAGCCCTGGTGTTCGCCGACCCTCTTCTGGACGTACGTCGACGTCTGGTATATCGGCGTGACGATCGCGCCGGTCGCCGGGTCGGGTTCCTGTCCGTCGTGGATCGCGCGAGTCTCGAACTCCATCAGCGGACGCTCCGTTGCGAAAGGAAGTCGAGCACGTCCGAGCGCGTGACGATGCCGACCGGGTGGCCGGCGTCGACGACGAGGACCGCGGGGCCGCGTTCGAGAGCTTCGACCGCGGCGTCGATCGGTTCACCGGAGCCGACGGTCGGCAGCGGCGGACCCATCGCCTCGGACACGTGCTTGTCGAGGATCGACGGATCGCGATAGGCGCGATCCAGGAGGTCCCGCTCGCGCACGGCGCCGGCGACCTCCGCGAAAGCGAGCGGCGGCTCGGCCTTCACGACGGGAACCTGCGACACGTCGTACTCGCGCATCAACGCGATCGCGGCGCGGACCGGCTCGTCCGGGTGGATGTGAACCAGCGACGGAACCTCCGGCCGCTTCCGCGCCAGAATGTCGGCGACCGACTCGCCCCCGACGCGCAGGAAGCCGTACTCGGCCATCCAATTGTCGTTGTAGATCTTCGACAGATAGCCGCGGCCGGAGTCGGGGATCAGCACGACGACGATGTGTTCCGGGCCGAGGCCCGCGCCGGCGACGAGCGCGGCTTTCACGGCGAGACCCGCGGATCCCCCGATCAGGATCCCCTCCTCGCGTGTGACGCGCCGTGCTGTGAGGAAGGAGTCTCGATCGCTGACCGCGATGATGCGGTCGACGATCGTTGGGTCGTAGGTCTTCGGCCAGAAATCCTCACCGACGCCCTCGACCATGTAGGGCCGCCCGCCCCCTCCGGAGTACACGGAGCCCTCCGGATCGGCGCCGATGATCTGGATCGCCGGGTTCTGAGCTTTGAGATAGCGGCCGGTGCCGGAGATCGTGCCGCCCGTTCCGATCCCGGCGACGAAGTGCGTGATACGGCCGGCGGTTTGGCGCCAGATCTCGGGTCCCGTCGACAACTCGTGCGCCCGCGGGTTCTCCGCGTTCGCGTACTGGTTTGGCTGGAACGCGCCGGGGATCTCGGACGCGAGTCGGTTCGCGACGCTGTAGTAGGACTCGGGGTGCTCGGGCGGAACCGCGGTCGGGCACACGACGACCTCGGCCCCGTACGCGCGCAGCAATGAGATCTTCTCCTGACTCATCTTGTCGGGCATCACGAAGATGCAGCGGTAGCGCCTCCGTGCGGCGACGATCGCCAGACCGACACCGGTGTTGCCCGAGGTCGGCTCGACGATCGTCCCGCCGGGAGCGAGCAGGCCGTCGCGCTCGGCGGCTTCGATCATCGCCAGGGCGATGCGGTCCTTCACGCTGCCGCCGGGGTTCAGCTGCTCGAGCTTCGCGAGGAGGACACAGTCCATGTCGCGGCCGATCCGGTCGAGCCGCACCAGCGGCGTCCCGCCGACCAGATCGACGAGCGAGTCGACGACCTCCATCGCGGAGCCGTGGTCGGTGGCCGGGAGGATCCGGATGCCGGCGCGGTCGATCCGCGCTCGGTCGGACGGTTCCTCGTCGGTCACCAGAGAAACGGGGAAGCCGCTGCGTTCGAGCGCGAGCGCTGCGGTGGTCGCGTCGGCGACCGGACCGGTTACACCGACCTCCCGTGGGATCCGCGCCCGAACGTCGGCGACGAGCTCCGGGGACAGCTCGGCCGTCGGGGAGTGGACGACGTGGTGCGCACGCGACAGCAGCCGCTGGGGCGGCGAGCCCCCTGCGATGACGACGAGAACGTCCACCGTCGGGGAGTCTACGCCCGCGCGGAGGCCGGGCCCGGCCGGTTCGTTACGCGGAGGGCACGATCGCGACGGCGACGGCGACCCGGCGCTCATGGTGACTAGAGCTGCTGGGGCGGTTCATCAGGCGGCCGCGCAGGACGAACGTGGTCGAACCCCCGCCATCGAGGTTCATCGCGTAGACGGCGCCCAGGGCGCGCATCAGGTTCGCTCCTTCGATCACACTCATCCCGACGGAGCGACCGCGCTGCATCCCGTCAACGGTCACCAGCAGCAGGTCTCCGCGCTCGTTCCACCCGATCATCGTCCGCGCATCGCGCCTGCTCTTCGAGCGCGTGACGCGCTCGCCGTCACGCACGAGCACGGGCTTCCCGGCGACGCCTTCGACGACGTCGGGCGTCATCGATACCGTCAGCGTCGCGCGGCGGTCCGCGAGTCCCGCGGTCACGTCTCGCCACAGGGCGGAGAGCGCGGACGCCCCGTCGCCTTGCCCGGACAGGACGACGCCGTCCGACGGGATGGAGCTACCTCCCGACCGCGAAGACACGAACTCGATCGCCGTCGGGACACCGGTCGTGATCCCGCCTGCGGGGGTGACCAGCCGAGCGGTGATCTCCGTTCCGCCTCGGGTTTCGGTCGTGGGTCCGAAGCGGGGCGTGTAGAGGATGATGCGATCACCCGATCGCGTGGTGTTCAGTCCCTGGATGGTCGTCACGCGCTGCTCGCTCGACTGCCGCACCCCGAGCAACCCGTTGATTAGGGTCGAATAGGACGTCGTCAGCGTGGCGTTCATCTCGAGCTTGCCGAGGCGCAACGCGCCGGTTCGACCGATGCTGAAGTGCGGCCGCGAATCGATCGGGGAGCGGAGCGGGCGACCCCCATCGATCAGGCCTCCGACGGGGGCGCCTGCCTCAGTGAAGAAGTCTCCGTTGATCGCAACCAAGCACCGCGCTCGTTTACACATCGAGGTGGTCCGTTCGGTGCGCGGGGTCGGACCCGAGACCCGCCCGTTCGACAGCAGGACACGCAGCTGATCGAGGAGGCCGTGATCGACGCGGGCGACGTGCACGATCTCGTCGGGGCCGCGCCGCCGCAGGGCGAGGTGCGAGACCCCGGACACGACACGGTGCCGCTGAACGATGCGGTATCCCTTGGGGACGCGGATGCCGTCGACCCACGTGCTCGCCGACGAGACGGTTTGCGCGGCGATCAGAACAAGCAACAGAGACAGCGCAGATCCGTACGGCTTGTGGCGTCTTCCGTTGCGTCGCAGTGCCACGGATCATCCCCGCACGAACGGTTGGAGTCGGGGAGTGTACGGACGGCGTGCGACGATGCATAGAGCAAGAGACCTATTTGTGCCTGCCTTGTGTGACGTTCTTCCGCATCGCCCCGAACGCGCGATGCGTCATGTCACACCCGCGCGCCGCTCTCCCGATCGAGGACGTCCACGACGTGCTTGTACCGTTGCATCGCGTCGCTCGCACTGTCGCCGATCACCGTCACGCCGGTGCGCCCGGCCGACGCGATCGCGCTGACGAAGTGGAACGCCACGCCGGTCAGGGCCTGCTCGTCCCAGCGGAGTTCGCTTTCTGCCAGGTCGAGCAGATCGTCCGGCGTGAGTCGCTCGTACCCTTTCCCTTCGACGTGGTCGCTCGCGACGTAGAACTTCTCGCGTCCGTCGGGCACGCGGAAGGTCGCGGTGTCGGGGTCGTAATCGCCGTCCGTCAGCGACAGCAAGGTGAGCAACGGATGCGTGGTCCCTCCGCTGCGCAGGTTGATCTCCAGCGCGTAGGGCGTCCACGTGTCCCCGGACCGCACGGTCACGAAGTCGATGCTCAGCCGGCCGAGCGCGCCTTCGTTCCCCACCCGGCGTCCGATCGTCATCGCGAGGTCCGTGATCGCGCCGGCGTACGCGGGGTCGGCCGGGAAGCGACAGCCCAGGAAGGTCAGTCCGTTGGACCCGCCGAGGATCTGGTCGTGGGTGGACAGGATCTCGACGCGGCCTTCGGGGTCGATGCGGAGCTGCGCGCTCGGGCTGCGGATCTCCTCGCCGGACAGCATCACCTCGACGACGCCGCCTTGTTGGGCGAGATTGTCGAGGTACCAGTCCGTCGTCTCGTCCTTGTCGTCGAGCTCCATGTCGCGGACGGCATCGGCGATCTCTTGTCGCGCCGCGGCTCCGCGCAAGCGCACCGTCGCGTTGCCCAGTCCGCCGGCGCCGGCGTCTAGCTTCACCACGAACGCGTCGGCTCCGGTCGTTGCGTTCAGCTCGCGGATCGCCTCGACGACGTCGTCCAGACTCTTCACGCCGTCGACGCCGGGGGCGCAGGGGATCCCCTCCTCCGCGAAGATCCGCCGGCCGCCGGTCTTCGTTCCGATCCAGCCGAGCCGCGGGTCGTGCCCGTAGCACGGGACGTCGAGCATGTAGCTCAGGGTGATCTCGTCCTCGCTCGTGATGAAGGGGAGGATCACCGCGCGCTCCTTGTCGGGGATGCTGGCGCCGATCCTCTCGATCAGCCGCGGTCGCTCGATGATCTTGCGCGTCAGGGTCTTGAGGGAACCGTCGCCAACCGAGATCAGGCGCAGACGGTCGCGCATGTCGTGACTGTGCAGCGCCGGCGCGAGCCCGAGGTAGTAGTCGACCAGCCGGGGAAGCATCGGCAGCGACGTCAGATAGATGATCCGGCCCCGCGGCTGGCGCAACAGCGACAGGATCGCGCACAGGAAACGCTCCTCGTACGCGGGGACGACGTGCTGCAGATGCGGCGGGAATTCGAACCCGACCGAGTGCAACACGACGACCGTGCGTTCGGCGAGCGGACCGGAGACGACGCTTTTCGTCGTCATGGTCGGCCAGAGGGTGCAGAGTTGCTCGTAGTGCCGCGTCGCCTGGTCGGCCCGACGCTCGCTCACACCCGGTTCCTCAGTGGGTTCCGGGCCGGTACGCGACCTCGGAGATCCTCTCGAGCTTGTCCCAGCGGTGCTCGGACCGGACGGTGCGGATCGTCCCCGAGCGCGACCGCATCACCAGCGACTCCGTCACAGCGCCGTCACGGGTCGTGCGGACACCGTCGAGCAGGTACCCGTCGGTGACGCCGGTCGCCGCGAAGAAGACGTCCTCTCCCGACACGAGGTCGTTCGTGCTCAGGACCCGGTTGAGGTCGTAGCCCTCGTCGATCGCCCGCTGCCGTTCGTTCTCGTTCCGCGGCCAGAGCTTGCCCTGGATCTCGCCGCCGAGGCATTTGAGCGCGCACGCGGACGTGACCCCTTCGGGTGTTCCGCCGATGCCGTACAGGATGTCGACGCCGAGGATGCTCCGCCCGGCGGCGATCGCGCCGGCGACGTCGCCGTCGGTGATCAGCCGGACGCGCGCACCGCACTCGCGGATCCGCTTGATGTACTCCTCGTGCCGCTCGCGGTCGAGGATCGTGACGATGACGTCGGCGACCTCGATGCCCTTGGCTTTGGCGACCTTGGCGATGTTGTCCTCGATCGGCGCTTCGATGTCGATGACGTCGGCGGCCTCCCCGCCGGCCGCGATCTTCTCCATGTACACACAGGGGCCGGGATCGAACATCGACCCTTTCTCCGCCATCGAGAGCACCGACAGTGCGTTGGCGCCGCCGCGCGCCGTCAGGCGCGTCCCGTCGATCGGGTCGACGGCGATGTCCACCGCCGGCGGCTCGCCGGTGCCGACCTTCTCGCCGTTGAAGAGCATCGGCGCTTCGTCTTTCTCGCCCTCGCCGATGACCACGACGCCGTCCACCGAAACCGTGTCGATCATCAAGCGCATCGCGTCCACAGCGGCCTGGTCGGCGGCGTTCTTGTCGCCGCGCCCGATCCAACGCGAGGCCGCCAGCGCGGCGGCTTCCGTGACGCGGACGAGCTCCATGGCGAGGTTGCGGTCCGGCTTCTTCGCGGCGTCGCGTGTGGGGGTCATGGGTGACATGAAAGCATCTCCATTTCCTGTCGTCGAACGGTTGCGCTTATCTGCCTCCCGCCCACCCACGCTGGCCCGATCGCTCCTCTTCAGACCGCGCGCAGGCCGGCGAGGTGCCGCTGCGCGAGGGCCCGGTACGCGGGCGGGTTCATCGTGACCCAGATCTCCGACGGCGTCCCCACGATCGGTCCGCGGACCTTCGCCGGCACGCCGGCGGCGAGCATACCGTCCGGGATCTCGGCGCCGGGTGTCACGACGGCGCCGCCGGCGATCATGGCGCGCGCGCCGATCCGCGCTCCGTCGAGGATGGTGGCGCCGTTCGCGACGAGGCATTCATCGCCGAGCGTTGCGCCGTGCACGACGCAGAGGTGCGCGACGGTCGCGCCGGCGCCGACGTCGATCGGCATCTCGGGCGGGGCGTGCAGGATCGAGCCGTCCTGGATGTTGGCGCCCGCGCGGATCACGACGGGGGAGTAGTCGGCGCGGACGACGGCGCCGTACCAGACGGAGGCCTCTTCCTCGATCGTCACGTCGCCGACGATCGTGGCCGTGGGCGCGATGAACGCCGTCGGGTGGATGGTGGGGCGCATCCCTTCGAACTCGAACAAGGGCATGATCGTCCTCTCGGGTCGGGTGCCGGGCAGCCGGAAGGGTAGGCCGATACGCTGCGCGGCGTCATGTCGCCGGAGCTCCGCGATCTCTTCGACGATATCCCCTCGGGGAACGGTGCGGTCGGACTGCTGTCCTCCGACGAGTTCCTCGCGGTCGCCGAGCCGTTCGATCGCGCCCTGCTTTCGGTCACCGGGAAGCGGATCGCACTGATCTTCGCGGCGGATCCGCGCGGCGCGGCGCGGAGCGCACGGATCGCGTCGTCGTACTACCGGCGTCTCGGAGCCGATCCCGTCGTGGTCGACGTGCTGATCCGCGACGACGCGCGGGCGGATGTGCTTCCCGACTACGACGTCCTCTTCCTCGCCGGCGGGAGTCCGGCCGCGCTCGTTGCCGCTCTGCGCGACACGCCGCTGTGGGTTGAGGCGGTACGGCGCTGGCGCGCGGGCACGTCGCTCGCCGGATCGAGCGCCGGCGCGATGGCGCTCTGCCGGCACACGCTCGTGCCGGAGCCGGGCGACCGGCGTCCGTCGACCTGGACCGCCGGTTGCGGTC
>JBASRP010000222.1:0-1968 GCA_049273905.1 Actinomycetota bacterium | reverse complement strand
AACCGCACGAACTCGAAGTGCATGCCGTCGGGCACGAGCCAGCGGCCGCCCCACGTGAAGCCCCAACGCTCCATCACCTCGACGAGCCGCGGATCCTGTCGCGGCGTCTCGCCGTAGAGGTTCGTCGCCGCGTTGATGTCCACGGCGATCCCGTACGCGTGACGGGACAGCGCATAGGAGTTCCCGACCTGCATCCGCGGTGACCAGCAGCCGTCACCGCTGCGCACGAGGCCCGCCAACCCGCGCGCCTGAAGCTCGTGCATCGCGCCGACGAGTTGCGGCAACAAACGCTTGTTGCACTTCAGGATCCCGAGGAGCGGGATGTCGGTCTCGACGATGTTGGCGTCGATCCACGGCCGGTCGACGGAGACGAACAACCCCTTGTTGCGGGGTTTGAAGATGAACTCTCCGAAGATCTCTTTGATCTCCGCGAAGGACAGGATCGGGCCTTCGGTCGGATCGGGCACCACCTGATCGCCGGTGTGGATACGTGCCAGCACGCCCTGGGTGATCGCCTTCATGCTCGACAAGGCTGCGTCGGCGAGATCGCCTTCGACGGACGTGACGAGCGCGCGCGGTGCCGTCAGTCCAAGGTCGGCGGCGGATGCGAGCGGAACGATGAGCTCCCGTCCGCGCGCGTCGTCCTCACCGACGATCGCGCCGATCTGGAAGGTGCGGCGTTTCCCCGCGGCCTCGATCGTGAGCGCAGAACCGGCCTCCATACCGCGGATCGCCGCCGCCTTCTCGGACAGCGCGGCTTTGCCCGCAGCGAGCGCAGCGGACAGCGCGTCGGTCGCCTTCGCGGCGGGATCCATCGCGGCGATCGAGATCGGGAGGATGCCCCCCCTGCGCCGGTGGGGCAGCGGGTTGGTCGCGTGCTTCACGCCGATGAGGTTGACCATCCCGACGGTAACGCGAGAGACCCAGCGCACACCGTCGATCTCGGCAACGCGCGCGTCGAGCCCGGCCGGTAGATCCCGCGAGGACCAGATCACCATCGGGACCGGCGCTTTCGGCGCGGCCGTCTTCTCGAACGTGGACGGCGTGCAGCCCGCTGCGAGTGCGAACGCGCAGAGAAGGGAGATCAACAGACGGCGCATGGAGGCGTTCATTGTGCCAGCCGGGTGCTTGGGTCGGTTGAAGGCGGTTCTACGACAGCCGGATGGTGACGATCTCGTGCCCTTTGAGCGGAAGCTCCAAGACTCCGTCGCGCCCCTCCAGACTTTCGAGCTCGCCGCCGAACAGGTCGATGCGCGCGGGCGCGTTGATCGCGAGGGGCAACGCGACTCGTACCGTCGCGGTCACCGGGTCGGCGCCGGCGTTGTAGAGGCGGCACTCCGTGCGGCCGTCGACACGCGCGAGCGATGACAGCCGCACGGCGACCGGCTCGACGGTGAGCGCGCCGCTCGAGGCCGGCAGATCTCCGGTGTGCGCGCGCACGCCGATCCCCCGCAGCGGCAACGTGAAGGCCTCCGTCGCGTCCAGCACGGCGCCGGCGAGCCAATCGCCGGCGTGCGGGAAGATCGCCAAGCGCAGGACGTGCTCGCCGGGGAGCTGTGCGCCGGGCGTTTCGATCACGGGGCCTGCCGGCCCCGTCCGCGTCGCGAGATCCTGCCGGGACAGCCATCCCACGCTTCGCAGGAGCGTCACCGCGAGGTCGGTACCGCCTATCAGCTCGTACTCGGGCGTCCCGCGGTGGATCACGGCGAGGCCCGTCGTTCCGTCGCTCGCGTCCACGAACCGGCGGCAAGGATACGTGGCGAGCGCCGGCTCGAAGCCTCCCTCCGCCTCGAGTCCGCGCGCGACCACATCGAAGGCGCCGTCGGCCGACGACTGATCGGCGGTGAACGGCAGCGGGAAGTGCGCCCGAAGGCGTTGATCCCGCGCCGTGTTCGTCACGCGCACGGTCGCGCGCAGGAACGCCTCACCCGCGCGCAGGGAGAGCTCGACGACCACCGGCATCTGAAC
>JBASRP010000216.1:0-1636 GCA_049273905.1 Actinomycetota bacterium | reverse complement strand
GTAGTTGAGGAGCTGCGTGACGCTAAACCGGTGAAGCCCGGTTACACGTTGTGGCTCGATCCTCTTCAAAAGCGGAAAGTCGTAATCCCCAGCCGCGAGCAAGTCTTGCGCCGGGTCTGGCTGAGGTCGTCGCGCGCCGAGATCACGAGACCGCGGTGAGCCGGGAGTTGCAGCGCCGAGCAGGTTCACGGTGAATCTAACCTGGACGCCTTCCGTCGGATCTAGCATCCGGCTCTCCAGTTCCTTCCCGGTCTGAAGAGCGCCGGCGATCCATCCAAGCCACGAGCGGCCGATGCTCGAAAGGTCCTTTGCCGCTCCGGACAGAATCAACCGATCTTGAGCGCGAGTCGCCGCCACGTACAGCAGGCGCATGCTTTCGAAGTCCTCGCGCTTCTTCGCGCGTTCGGTGAACTCAGCAAACGTGTTGCCTGCCGCAAGCCTCCCTCTGCCGTCGGGCACCTTTACCGTCAGCCCCCGGTGCCGGTCGAGCGCCCACCATTCGCGTCTGTTGTCGGGCAGTCGATGCAGGTCTGGAATGATAACCACAGGAAATTCAAGGCCCTTGGATTGGTGAATCGACATCAATCGAACCACATCCGCCGATTCGTCAATCTGTCCTTCGCTCTCTCGGCCCCCTGCATCTTCGAAGTCCTGCACAAACCTCACAAAGTCTCGAATCAAATAAGCACCCGACCGCTCGAAGCGTTCCGCCAGCGTGAACAACTTATCGATATTGGCAAGCCGCTGGGCGCCATCGAAGGTTGCGGCCGCGACGATCCGATAGTCGGTAGCCTCGGCAGCGAACCTCAAGAGCTCCGAGATCCGCGCGCGCTTCGCGCGACCGATCAACTCGTTCATCAAGGTTCTCGAACGATCGATTGCCGGCCGGTCGGCGTCTTCGATACACGCGATGAGCTCATGATCTTGAAGCGCGCTGAAGAAGGAGCGGACACCGCTTCGTCTGTGAATCGCTTTGCGCTCATCGACTCCGGGTCGAACCGGCGCGCAACGAAGCGCAAGCAGAGCGTTATCCGACAACCCGCAAATCGGCGAACGCAGCACCGCCGCAAGCGCAACCTCGTCGGTTCTGTTGTCCAGAAAACGGAGGAGTTGAATGAAATCGGTGATTTCTTCCCGCGCGTAAAACCCTTTGCCATCCACGGTGACAAAGGGAATGCCGGCCCGTCGAAACGCGGACTCGTAGATATGCACTTCGGTCATCGCCCGGAACAGCAGCGCGATGTCACGGTATTCCAGGCTGCGCCGCCGCCCTGTGTGATCCGATGACCGGGCGGAGGTGATCAATTCGTTTCCCACCAGCGAAGCGATCCGCTCGGCCAACTGCTCGCCGTCTCGTTCGCGCGCCGTTTGTCTTGACGATGCGTCTTCATTGCCGTCGTTTTCTCGAAGGTCGACGTGCAGCTCGACAAGCGGCGCGGGGTCTTCGTCTTCACGCGCGGCGACGCTCGGTTCGTGCTCGACATACCCAAGCTCGTTCAGCTCGTCAACCAGGTCATCGCCGGATTCGAAGATCCGCTGGAACAAAAAGTTGAAGAAAGCAATCAACGGCCGCTGGCTGCGGAAATTGCGATTGAGCGGCACCGGCAAGCCGTTCTCTGCTTCGATCCCTGCGGTT
>JBASRP010000211.1:0-3903 GCA_049273905.1 Actinomycetota bacterium | reverse complement strand
GACCGCCAGCGGCAAGCCGCGGTCGCGCGCGAAGTTCAGCGCGGCCTGTACGTCGGCCGTGCCCGCGCACCGCGCGATCAGCGCGGGGCGCTTGTCGATCATCGCGTTCGAAACGAGCCGGGCCTGCTCGTAGCCGTCATCGCCCGGCCGGATCAGGTCACCGCGGAATCCGAATCGGATCTGCTCGATCGCAGCGTCGTCGACGATCTGCTGAGCCATGGCGAACCCCCTGTGCGCGGATGCTCGACGTCGAGCTTAGGCCCGCGCGCGCCGTGCTTGCCACCCGCCGCCGAACTAGGATGAACGTCGTGAAGAACCGGCTCCTCGTCGCGCATGTGGCTTTCATCGCCGCGATGGTGCTGCACACGCTCGACCATTTCCGCCAAGGGACCGATCGCTTGTCGGTCGGCGTGCTCGCCGGCGGCACGTTCCTCAGCCTGATCGCCGTCGCGCCGCTGTGGCTGACGGTCCGGCGTCATCCGAAAGCGCCGCAGGTCGCGATGTGGGTCGGCTACTACACGGCCGTTGCGGTGACGGCGGCGCACGTCCTTCCGAACTGGGGTGTGTTCAGCGACCCGTACCCCAGCTTGCACCTCGACGCGTACTCGTGGGCGGTGATGCTCGCAGAGATCGGGATGGGCGTGGTGTTCGGGACCGTGGGGCTGCTCGAGATGCGGCGCGGTTCGGTCTCTACCGCAGTTGCCTGATCTCGGGGGCGGCGTCCGCTAGTTCCTCCAGGGGTGCGATCACGTCCCCGAGCCGCGCGTTCAGAGTCTCGAACCCCAACGTCGCTGCGGCCTCATCTCTCAGTCGCTCGGCTTCGGCGCGCGACTGCCCGATCGCCTCCGCGCAGCGCAGCCAGATCTGTTCCGTCTTCGGCGTGCGCCAGGCGGGCATCAGCGCCTCGGCGCGCGCGAGGCCTTTGACGAAGTCCTCGAGTGCCTCCTTCAACGGGACGCCCTCGTCGCGCGACGTTGGGACCGACGCAAGGAGCGCGCGCTGCGCGGCATCGAGCTCCGCGACGACGAGGCGGAATCCGTCGACCGCCGCCACGGCCTCGGCGTTGCTGGGTTTGCGGCGGAAGAGGCTCAGGAGCTGAGGATCTCCTCGATGACTTTCAGCGTCGCGTCGGCGAGCACCACGTCGCCGGCGCCGGCCGTCTCTTCGATCTGCGACGGGCGTTTCGCGCCGACGATCGCGCTGGTCACGACCTCGTCCCGTAGCAGCCACGCGATCGCGAGTTGCGCGACCGTGATGCCGAGCCCGGCAGCGACCTCCTTCAAGCGCTCGACGGTTTCCAGGCGCTTCGGGAACACGTCGGGCGCGAACAGCCGGTCGTAGTAGCTGATGCCCATCGATCCCGAGCGCCAGTCCTCTTCGTCGAACGTCGCGCCCTTGGCGAACTTGCCGGTGAGAAGGCCGTACGCGAGCGAGCCGTAGGTGATGACGCCGGTTCCGTGCTCGCGGCACCACGCGAGGACCTCTTCCTCGACGGGGCGGTGGAGCATCGAGTACTCGGGCTGGAGGGAGTCGACGTGCCGGCTCGGCTCGCACTTCTCGAGGTGCTTCACCCAGAAGTTGGACACGCCGGCGTAGTGGACCTTGCCCTCGTCCTGAAGCTCCATCATCGTCGCCCAAGACTCTTCGATCGGCGTCTTCTTGTCGTACGGCCAGTGGAATTGGTAGAGGTCGAGCGTTTCGGTGCGCAGGCGCTTGAGCGAGCGCTCGCACGCGGTGCGGATGTACTTCGGCGCCAACGAGAAGCCGCCCTCGGGCCGGAAGCCGACCTTCGTCGCGACGAAGATGTCGTCGCGGCCCTGGACCGCTTCGGCGACGAGCTCCTCGGCGTGTCCGTCTCCGTAGGCGTCGGCGGTGTCGACCCACGTGACGCCGAGGTCGAACGCGCGGCGCATCGCGGCGATGACGTCGTCGTCCTGGGTCTTGCCCCACATGTCGCCGCCGGCGGCCCACGTACCGAAGCCGACGACGGAGATCTCGGGACCGTTCTTGCCGAGCGTGCGCGCCCTCATCGTCGTCCGAGCCTATACGATTCGCGCATGACCGAACTTCCCGCGAACGCCGCGGAATCGATGAACGACTCCATGCCCGAGTACGGGCACAAGCTCGGGATCGTGATGGAGGAGTGGACGAAGGAGCGCGTCGTGGCGACGATGCCCGTCACGGGCAACACGCAGCCGGACGGTTGGTTGCACGGCGGCGCGTCGTGCTCGTTGATCGAGACTCTCGCGTCGATCGGCGCCGCCGGCGTGGCGGGATGGCCCGAGCGCGTCGTGATGGGGCAGCAGCAAACGACGCACTTCCTCGGCACGTCGCGCGACGGGACGATCCGCGGCGTTGCGACGCCGGTTCATCTCGGTAAGTCGACGCACGTGTGGAACGTCGATCTCACGCACGTCGAGTCCGGCAAGCTCGTCGCGTCCGGCCGCGTGACGATGGCCGTACGCGATCGCCGTCAGTAGCTAGGCCGCCGACTCCATATCCGCCGAGTACTTCCCCGTGCGCGCGAGCGAGTTCATCTTCGCGCGGTGGTAGAAGAGGCGCTGCCCTTCCTCGACGTTCGCCGGCTCGCCCTTCCACGCCTTCAGCGTCGGCGCCTGCAGTGCGCGGCCGTACGAGAACGACAGTTCCCACGGGTGCGGGCCGAGCTTGTTCATCTCGTTGAGGCGCGCGGTCGCGTCCTCGTCGGACATACCGCCGGAGAGGAACACGACGCCGGGCACGTCGCCCGGGACGCACTTCGTCAGGGCCTCGACCGTCCGCGCCGCGATCGTCGCGTCGTCGACCTGCGCCTTGCTCTTCTTCCCGGGGACGACCATGTTCGGCTTCAGCAGCATGCCCTCGAAGTCGACGCGCTGGGCGGCGAGCTCCTCGAAGACGACCGTGAGCGTGTTCGTCGTGACCTCGAAGCAGCGGTCGATGTCGTGGTCGCCGTCCATCAAGACCTCGGGCTCGACGATCGGTACCAGTCCTTCGTCCTGACACAGCGACGCGTAGCGCGCGAGCGCGTGGGCGTTGACGTCGATGCAGTACGGCGTGGGGAGCTCGCTGCCGCGGATGTCGATCACGCCGCGCCACTTGGTGAACTTGGCACCGAGCTCGCGATACTCGATCAGGCGCTGCCGCAGTCCGTCGAGACCTTCGGTCACCGTCTCGTCGGGCGACTTCGCGAGCGGCTTTGCGCCCGTGTCGACCTTGATGCCGGGGATGATGCCGGCCTTGTCGAGCGCCTTCACGAACGGTGTGCCGTCCTTGGTCGCCTGGCGGATCGTCTCGTCGAACATGATCACGCCGGAGATGAACTCGCCGGCGCCCTTCGTCGTGAAGAGCATGTCGCGGTAGGCGCGGCGGTTCTCCTCGGTAGATTCGACGCCGACGGACTCGAGGCGCTTCTGGATGGAGCCGGTCGACTCGTCCGCCGCGAGGATGCCCTTGCCGGGAGCGACGAGGGCGCGTGCGACCTTCTGAAGCTTCTGGTTGGTGGCCATGAGGACCTCCCCGGTCCGAGTTTGTTTCCCTAGCTTGCTAACTCAAAGGCCCCGGTGGCAAACCCGCCCCGCTCAAGACGGGCCGCTCTAAAGTCGAGAGCCAGGACATGAGACTTCGTCCCGTTGTGTCCCGCCTGGCGGCCCTCGCGCCGCTCGTTCTGCTGACGGCGTGCGTCGTCAGCTCCTCCGAGAAAGGTTCGGAAAGCGCGGGCGAGGCGTTCTTCGAGTTCATCCTCATCCTGTTCATCGTGGCGATCATCGGCACGATCGTTTGGGCGCTGCTCCTCGCCGGCGGTGTCGCGGCGATCCTGGCGGGGATCCGCCGCGTGAAGCAGCCGCCGGTCCAGCATCACCCGCTGGATCCGGCCACCCCGTCGAGCCGGCCACCGGCCGGGCC
>JBASRP010000208.1:0-1663 GCA_049273905.1 Actinomycetota bacterium | reverse complement strand
GCTCCTGTACCTGTGTGTAAACCACGGCCCTTTCCCCCATGAGTTTCCGGATCTTCGAGTCGGCGTGCATGACCGTCGTGTGGTCGCGTCCGCCGAACATTTCGCCGATCTTCGGAAGTGACAACGGGGTGAGTTCACGGCACAGGTACATCGCGACCTGACGCGCGATGACGAGCGGCCGCGAGCGCGAGGGCCCGAACAGGTCGTCCCTCGTCAGGGAGAAGTACGCGGCGGTCTCTCCGATGATCAGATCGGACGGGATATCGCCCGCAGACTCCGACGGAAGAAGCGGACGCAGCACATCTTGCGCGAGCTCGAGCGTCACGGGGACGTTGGAAAGTGATGCGCATGCGACGACGCGCGTGAGGCGGCCTTCGAGCTCGCGGATGTTGTTCTGTACGCGTTGCGCGATGAACTCGAGGACCTCGTCCTTGACCGCAAAACCCTCCGCATACGCCTTTTTCTGGAGGATCGCGACGCGCGTCTCGAGATCGGGGGGCTGCACGTCGGTGATGAGTCCCCACTCGAAACGGCTGCGGAGCCGGTCCTCGAGGCTCGCGATCTGGTTCGGCGCGCGGTCGGACGAGATCACGATCTGCCGCCCGTCGTTGTAGAGAGCGTTGAACGTATGGAAGAACTCTTCTTGGGTCTGCTCGCCGCGCGCGAGGAACTGGATGTCGTCGACGAGCAACACGTCCGCCTCGCGGTAGCGCTGGCGGAATGCCGGCATCTTCTCCTCACGCACACCCATGATGAATTCGTTCATGAACTGTTCGCTGGAGACGTAGCGCGTGACGGCCGACGCGTAGAGACGCTGCACGTGCTGGCCGATCGCGTGCAGCAGGTGCGTCTTTCCCAGTCCCGCGCCGCCGTAGATGAACAGCGGGTTGTAGCTGCGGGCCGGTTGTTCTGCGACGGCGAGCGCCGCGGCGTGGGGGAAGCGGTTGGACGGCCCGATCACGAACGAGTCGAAGGTGTATTTGGTATTGAGGGGCGACGAAGCGAGCGGCGCGCGTCGCGCCGGCGGGGGCGTCGAGCCCGCCGTCTCCCGCGTCGAGCCAGCGGCTTCCGGTGGTGTGTCGTCGGGGGCTGCGCGGTACGGCTCGACCGTGACCTCGACGCCGACCGGGTGGCCCGCGATCTCGCCGAGTGTCTCCGACAGCAGTCCGGCGTAGCGGCTCTCGAGCCATTCTTTCGCGAACGCCGATGGAACGGCGAGCACCATGGTGTCGCCGGCCAGACGGATAGGACGCGTTCCTTCGATCCACGGCCGCGCCCCGGGCGAGACGGCGCCGGAGCGGATCCGTTGGAGCGCGCTACGCCACAGCGTTTCCGCTGTCTCCGACACGGGCCCTCCCGATTCCACAGAAACAATCCACAGGTGTGGAAAACGGTTGGGGAAGGCTCCGGGCCGCGCACGAGCACGACGAACCAAAGGGCGGGAAGGAAAATTACCCTTCAAGTCAGGTTCCGGAGGGGCCGGAGACTAACATCGCCCCCATACCCCTTCAAGAACGTGAATTCGCACTTTGTTGGCGGTGTTCGGACCCGCCGCGTATACTCGGGCCGCTCTTTTCCCACTAGGATTCCGCGAATGAAACGCACCTATCAGCCGCATCGGCGACGTCGCAAGCGCACCCACGGGTTCCGCGCTCGCATGCGC
>JBASRP010000202.1:0-4987 GCA_049273905.1 Actinomycetota bacterium | reverse complement strand
ATCTGCTCGCAACTGTCGTAGAACCCAGGGGAGTGCGAGTGAGGACATCATCTGCTGGGCGCGGTTTCACGGTCATTTTGCTCTGCGGTTTCGTCCTCTCCATCACGCTGGCTCCGCCTTCGCCGCTAAGGACACTCGCGTTGGAAAGTACATCGTGGTCTTGAAGAACTCCGTCAACGCAATGGACGGCGGACGCGGTTGCCTCTCGCGCCGCTGGCGGATCCCCGGTGTGAGGTCGTAGCATCTGCTGGTCCTCGAGATGGAGGCCTCATGGCTGGAATCGAGATAGGAAACTTCGACTCTCCGAGCGAAACGCGGACGCCTCCCGGGACGAAGGTGGACATGGTCAAGTTGGGGGCCATCCACGTTGCCCGCGCGGCCATGCAACCGGGGTGGCGCTGGTCCGAAAACATCAAGCCGATCGTCAAAACCGATAGCTGTCAGGTTCATCACGTCGGCGTCTGTCAGTCCGGGAAACTCCACGTGGCGCACAATGACGGATCCGAGACCGACATCGGCCCTGGGGACACGTACGTCGTTGAGCCAGGACACGACGCGTGGGTCGTCGGCGACGAGCCGTTCGTCGGCTACGAATTCGATACGAGCGCGGCGAGGTCGTTCGGGAAGTCCTGACGGGCGTAGTCGCGGCTCAATTCGGGTGGATGAACGCCTCAACCCACGTGCGGACCACAGAGTAGAGATCCTCGGGATTCCCGGCCGTCGCGCTGGCTTGCTCGATTCCCGTTGAGTCGTGTGTCTGAGTGATGCGCGCGCGGAACCCTTCGCGAGAGTTTCCTTCGATCCATAGGCGAACGATCAAGATCCCGGTTCGGTCTAGCGAGTCAGTGCTCACACAGCCATACTCGCGGAGGGCCCGTCACGGCCCTGTTACCGGAATGGCTTCGATCGGCAGATCGTCTGAGCGATATCCGTCGGTTCAGCTCTAGCCCTCGACGAGAGTGCGCAGTTCCTCCGAGGGCTTGAGTCCCAGCTCGTCGTGGAGGAGTTGGCGGAACTGGTCGTATTCACGGTGCGCTGCGGCGACGTTTCGCGCAGCGACGTGGGCCTCGATCAGGGCGCGGCGTGCGCTCTCACGTAAGGGCTCGCCCGCCACGGCCGCAATGCCGGCTTGCACAGCCTGACCGAAGCGACCCCTCTCCGTGAGGCGTTGACACAACGTCTCGAGGGCACGCAAGCGCAACTGGTGATAACGCTCACGCTCCATGAGCACCCAGTCTTCGGTCCAGTCGGGAAGGAGATCGGCGGAGAGAACCTCTTCGTTCAGCTCGGCGACTTCATCCAAGTCCTGCGCCGGATCGAGCACTTTATGAGCGAGCGCCTCGCCTTCGCGTAGGTCGACGGCGACCGTCGGGGACAGCGCGATGTGATCGCTCGTGAGAGCGACCAACGTGTAGGTCGGGTGCCGGAGCCGCCATAGCGCCGAACGGAGACTGCCCGCGGCACGTCGCTCCGTTGCGTGCCCCCAAAGGGAGCCGCCCACGAAGGCGCGAAGGAGCGGCTGATCGTGTATCGCGAGGAAGCCGACGAGTCGCTGAGCGTTCATCGGCAGAGGGACCTCCTCCGCTTCGATCCTCAAGCGGAATCCACCAAGCAGGCCGAGATGAACCGGCTTCTGAGTGTCGGCCCGCGTCAGGCCGGGGCTCGAGCCCATCGTCTTCTCCTCGGCGACCTTGGCAGGTCGCCGTCATGCGACTCAACGGTCCATTTTACGCCCTGGCGGCGAGAGTCGGGCGCGGCCCTGTGCCCGGGCCATCACTCCGCGTGATACCGGTGTGACGCCGCGGTGACGCGGGGTTTGTGTACTGGCAACGAGGAAGATTAAGCGGAGCGAGATGAGCATCGATCGACGCGGGCGACACGCCGAGCCCGCCGAAGCCCCTGAGAGCCCGGCATCCGCCGGGCTCTCGTTGTTGCGTCCCTGTCTAGTTGGCTTCCGCGCCCACGTCATCCTCCGCCGAAGATGATCCGAGCAGGAAGGAAACGGTCAAGCGCAATCTCGCCGCTTCTTCGTGCAGGGCTTGCACGTCGTCGGCACCATGGTCGCTCGCGGGAAAACCGTTCCTCATCCACTGGAGCGTCTCCGCGCGGCTATCCGCATCGTCTGCGATGTCCAGCAGCTTGATCAGCCTTCGACGCGTCGGTGACGAGATCGAGCCGTTCTCAAGCGTGTGCGGTTGGTTCGCCACTTGATGGACCAACCGAAGGTTCATGGAGACAACCCGCCGGCCATCTCGATTTCGCTTTGACCCACGGACGACTCGAGGAGGTCGGCACTGTCTGGGGAGCCGACCTTGACCTCGGGCCCGGCTGGCGAGAGTTCTCGCGGCAAGCCATCCGAGCCGTGGATCGAAACATCGAGGTGGCCATTCCGGCGGGCGTCTCTAAGAGCTCCAGGGAAGTTTGGAAAGGGTGCGCGGTCGACGAGGGTGAACCCTTTGGCTTCGATCTCCAACGTCGTTTTGCCCCCTGAGCTCTGCTTTCGCTGCGCCGCGACACGATGTCACCCTCGCGTCACCGCAACGTCACCGGGCGCTGGCCTCACCGCGTGTGGGGTGCAGACCCGGTCGCGCCGGACCCCGACGCATCGTAGATTCGTCGCATGCGCCGGGGGACGCCCTCGATGACGGCCGTGGTCTCTTGCGCGCGCGCCGAGATGCGGGCGCGGCGTCTGTCGATCCTTGCCTTGGCCATCCTGCTCGGCCTGGGCTCCGGCACCGTCCTGACTCTGATCGCGGGAGCGCGCCGGACCGACTCTGCCTACGGGCGGTTCGCGCGGGAGAACCTCGCGGCGGACATGCTGATCTACTCGTCCTTCGACCCGGAGCAGTTCGCGAACCTCGACTTCGACACCGTCGCCGCGCTCCCACAGGTCGCCGCCTCGGGACGCCAATGGTTCATCGGCTCGACCGATCAGAGCCTGGCGGTCATCGCCACAGGGGCGAATATCGGTAGGACGATCAATCGCGTGAAGATCCTCGAGGGACGGATGCCGCGCGAGGACAGCACGGACGAGGTCGCGTTGTCCTTCACGCTCGCCAAGGCTCGCAACCTTCGGGTGGGTCAGACCATGACGATCAACTTCGCCGACATGCAATTCCGTCCGATCCCGACGCGATTGCGGATCGTCGGCATCGAAGCGTCTCCGGGCGAGTTCCCACCACAGTTGGCCGGCTTCAGCTCAGGACCCGGCGGCATCGCTCGCGTCTCGCATGCGCTCTTCGAATCCCTCGAGGCGAAAGGCAATTTCACGCTCGAGTTCCTGTTGCTTCGCTTCAAACACGGAGCCGCCGATTTCAACGCGGTCAACGACGAGCTGAGCCGGCTCGCGAAGGACCTGCCGCAACTCAATCAGAACCTCGGAGCGCAAGCGGAGAACGTCCAGCGGTCGATCCATCTTCAGGCGGTCGCGTTGCGGATCGTTGCCGCGCTCGTCGCGCTCATTGCCCTGCTCGTGCTGTCGCAGCTCATCGCGCGCCAAGCGTCTCTCGACGCGACGGAGAGCCCGACCCTCAGCGCGCTCGGAATGACCCGTCGGCAGGTGTCCGCCTCGGGGTTAGTGCGCTGGGCCGTCGTCGGGCTCGCCGGCGCGATCATCGGTGTCGTCGCGGCCGTCGCCGCGTCGCCGCTCATGCCCATAGGTACTGCGCGAGCGGCCGAGCCGAGTACGGGGGTCTCCGTCGACGTTCTCGTGCTCGGCAGCGGTGCGATCGCGACCGTCCTCCTCGTCCTTCTGCTCGCGGCGTGGCCGATGTGGAAGTACGCGAAGGGGATACAGGACGCTCCGTTGGTTGCGGCCAGACCTTCGACGGTGGCACGTACGGCTGCGGTCGGCGGCCTCTCACCGGCGGTGAGCACGGGCGTCAGCCTCGCGCTGGAATCCGGCCGCGGAAGAACGGCCGTTCCGGTACGCAGCTCGCTGTTGAGCGTGACGATAGCCATCGTCGGACTCGCGGCCGCGCTGACGTTCGGTGCAGGACTCGACCACCTTCTGAAGACGCCCAACCAGTACGGATGGAGTTGGGATGCACGCCTCGGCACGGACGACGGCGAGGGCATGCAACACGCGCTCGACCTGCTCGATGCGGACCCGGAGGTGGAAGCGGCGGCTCTCGTCGACACGCCTCCGGTGTTCTTCGGCTCGGAGAGGATCAAATTCGACGCGATAGCGTTGCTGCAGCACAAGGGGCTTATCGAGCCGCGGGTGATCGAGGGCCGGGCTCCACGCGCAGCGAATGAGATCGCCGTCGGCGCCCGCACGCTGCGTGAGGCGCACGCGCGCCTTGGGTCTCGGGTACGCGTATCGATCTCGGCCGTCGCCGGCGGCGGCGCAGATCTCATCGTCGTCGGGACCGTCGTGGTGCCGCCCAACTCGGATACGACCAGGCTCGGGAGCGGTGGTGTCGTCACACGCGAGGGCGAGCTCGCGATGGTCCCGGAGGGATTCACCGGGCTGCCGTCGCTGACCGAGACGTACCTCAAGTTCGCGCCGGGGGTCGACCACAAGCGGGCGATCGAGCGCCTCCGGCAGCGTCTGCCCGGCTTCGACGTAACGGGGCCGGTCCGCCCGACGGATCTCGTCAATTTCGGTCAGGTTCAGAACCTGCCGTTGCTGCTTGCGGGTTTGGTCGCCGTCCTCGCCGCAGCGACGCTGGCACAAACCTTGATCACGTCGATCCGGCGCCGCCGCCGCGACCTCGCGATCTTGAAGATGCTCGGCTTCGTGCCACGCCAGGTGCGGTGGGCGGTCGCCTGGCAGGCAACAACGTTCGTGTCCGCGGCCCTCGTGATCGGATTGCCGATCGGCATCGTCGTCGGCCGGGCGGCGTGGTCGGCGTTCGCCCGTCAGCTCGGCGTCCCGCCCGAGCCCGCGACGCCGTCGGTCCAGCTTCTGCTCACCGTTCCGGCGGCGGTTCTCCTCGCGAACCTGATCGCGGCGGTTCCGGCGGTCGTCGCGGGACGCATGCGG
>JBASRP010000199.1:0-6105 GCA_049273905.1 Actinomycetota bacterium | reverse complement strand
AGATCAAAGAGGCCGACGTCCGTCTGCCGCGGATCATCCGCCGCCACAAGCAGAAGAAAGAGTTCACGTCGCGCCTGATCGGCCGGAAGGTCACGAAGGTCGATCGCCGCGGCAAGTACATCCTTCTGTGGCTCGACAACTCCGACGTGCTCGTGATGCACCTGGGGATGAGCGGCCGCGTCGAGCGGGCGACGGGGCGCAAGGCACTCGAGAAGCACACCCACGCGGTCATCAAGTTCCAGGTCGGGGGAGAGCTGCGCTTCATCGACATGCGCCAGTTCGGCGAGCTCTTCGTGACCACCGGCGATGAGTTGGCCGGCGTGCGCGAGCTTCAGCACATCGCGATCGATCCACTCGAGGATTCGTTCACGTGGCAGCACTTCTCGGAGAACCTCGCGAGCCGGCGCGTGAAGCTGAAGGCGTTGCTGATGGACCAGAAGTTCATCTCGGGTCTCGGGAACATCTACTCCGACGAGATCCTCTGGGCTGCCGGGCTCCGGTACGACCGTTCGTCCGACTCATTGAGCGCGCAAGAGGTGCGGCGGCTCTACCGCGCGATGCAGGAGGTTCTGCAGGACGGCGTGCGCTACCGCGGCGTGACGCTCGAGGACGAGACCTACAAGGACCTGTACGGAAAGACCGGCGAGATGCAGGACCACCTCAAGGTCTACGGTCGGGAAGGCGAGCCCTGCCGCCGCTGCCGGACGCCGATCGAGCGGGCGCGCTGGTCGAACAGAAGCACCTTCTTCTGCCCGCAGTGTCAGGTGTGAGCCGCTAGAAACTCTCGCGGCGCACCGCACCGGTACAGATGATCACGATGCAGTTGGGATTGTCGGGCTGCGGTTGCTGTTGGGCCGGCGGGGGCGCTGGATTCGGGGGTCGCAGGTACAGTCCGCCCGACAGCTTGTCCACGATCACCGGGTGCTGCCGGCTGCTCGCGCGCTTGATGGCGCGGGGCCGGGCGTACTTGTAGGCCTCTTCGACCGCGATCCTGCCGTCCCGGTTCGCGTCGCCGAGCTTCTGCACCATCCCTTCGTTGACCAGGAACCACCCGAACACGGTGTGATGGACGGCGGGATCCTCGTACGCGAGCTCGCTCTCTTTCGATGCGTAGGTGGCGATCCGGCCCGTCTTGATCGTGCCGCGGTCGTCGAAACCGGCCGCGCGGCAGACGGCGAAGTTAAGCCACATCCGGGCCCCGCGAACGCGGCCGAGTTCTTTCCCCAGCGTGCCGTCGAGGATCAGTCGGTTGTCCGTTGCCCAGAGCGCGATGTCGCGGCTCTCGTTGTCGCCGTCGGACGAACTACGCACCGGCTTCTCGTGACCCGCGTAGTTGAAGACGACGACCGACGAGCTGTTCGCCTTCGACGCGAGCCAGCGGATGCTCTGGAGGATCATCGATGCTGTCGCGTTGCCGTTCGTCAGCAGCACGATGTGATCGGACTTCCACCCAAGCGACAGAAGATACTTCCGGAGATCGCGGGCATCTTGATAGGACCCGATGTTGTCCCGGGTCGAGCCGGAATACGAGTTGATCCCGATCAACAGAGCCCAATAGTTCGAGGCCGGTACGCCGGAGACGCGCCCCGCCTTGGATTGCGAGGGATACAGATCCGAGAATCGCCGGCTCGCGGCGATAGAGCTTCCTGCCGCGACGACCGTGCCGCTCTTGTCGACGATCGTCATCGGGCCGGTGGCGACCGGAGACCCGCGGTCGATCCGCTGCGGCAACACCTTTGTGAGTGGCCGACCCAGGGGTGCGATGGGTGCGTCGCGCTCGAGAAGGATCGCGATGAACGCCGCCAATAGTGCGACGGCGATCAGGCCGGCGTGGATCCGCCGGGATCGGTTCTCGATCAACGCGTTCACCTCTGGGCCCCCTCACGCACCCGCTAAGGAATTCTTTCCCCTTTTGGCCTGGTTCAGCATCCGATGAGGCACCCGCTGCTGGTCGTGCCCTCCGGAGCCGGCGCGGGCGGCGCCGGTTTCGGAGGCTTCAGATAGAAGTTCCCGGACAACTTGTCGACGATGAACGGGTGTTGCGCGCCGCTCGTGCGAGCCGTCACCCGAGACTTCGCGTACCGGAACGCTTCCTCGGCGGAGATGCGTCCGTCCTCGTTGGCGTCCGCGTAGCCGTAGACCATCGACTCCATGATCATGTACCACCCGAACACGGAATGGTCGACGCGCGGATCCTCATAGGACAGCTCGCGTTCCGGCGAGGAGAATGTGACGACGCGGCCGGCCTTCACCAGGCCGGGGTCGTTGAATCCGCCGGCCCGGCACACCGCGAGGTTGATCCACATCTTCGCCGCGCTCACGCGCCCCAACGCCCGCGCGACCTGCGTGTCGGCGATGAAGCGGTTGTCGGCCGCGTGCAACATGATGTGCCGCGTGCCGCCGTAGTGGCGCGGTTCTTCATGTCCCGAGTAGTTGAAGATCACCGTCGACGCGCCGTCCGTCTTCGACGCCAGCCAGTTGATCGACTGCTCGATCATCGACGCCGTCGCCGTGCGGTTGGCGAGGAGGACGATGTGGTCGCTCTTCCACCCTAGCTTCAGCAGGTACTTCCGGAGGTCGCGCGCGTCCTGGTACGAGCCGACGTTGTCGCGCGTCCCGGGGGCGTAGTCGTTGATGCCGATCAGCAGCGCCCAGTAGTTCGTCGCGGGGACGGCCGGGTCGACGTACGCCACCGTCTGCGCGGGGAAGACGTCGCCGAACCTGAGGCGGGGGCCCGAGGCGCCGACGTAGCGGCGCCGGCCTTCGCGGGACGTGAAGAGATCCGACGTGTCGATCTTGGTTGTCGGCGCCCTGCCCACGACCACGCCGGGCATCGGCGTCGAGGTCATCGCAGCGGCCGCTTCGCGGGCGGTCCGGGACGCGTTGGCGCGGCCGCCCGGGTCTTGCACGATCAGCGTCGTGAGGGCGCCCGCCAGGACGAGGAGGATGGTCAGCGCGTGGGCGCGACGAAGTCGGTTCCGTGGGCCGGTTCCGGGCATCCTGTCCATCCCCTTCTCGTTCCCTCGGCCGGGGACCTCCCGACCTGGCGCCCTCATGCGTCCTGAGGTGCCAGTTTGCCCGGAAAGTCCCAGCGCGGAACCCCGCCATGCTCGGCCTGCTCGCTTCGCTATGGGAGGAAACTGCGCGTTACCATACGAACGATCCGGGCCACCTATGCGCTCCGCGTTCTCCGGTTTGACGTGGGCCCGGAATTCCGAACGAAGCGAAAACGTTCTGATCGGCGGATCCGCGACACGATCGAGGAAGGGCGAGGAAGGGAAGGATGCCGCAGCAGAGCAACGGACAGGTCAAGCCCCCGCCGCTCGTCGAGCCGGCGGAAGAGCTCTCTTTCCAGGAGATCCGCCGCTACTCGCGCCACCTGATCATCCCCGACGTGGCGATGACCGGGCAGAAGCGCATGAAGAACGCCAAGGTCCTCTGCATCGGCGCCGGGGGGCTCGGGTCGCCGGTCGCGATGTACCTCGCAGCGGCGGGTGTCGGGACGATCGGGCTGGTCGACTTCGACGTCGTCGACGAGACCAACCTGCAGCGCCAGGTGATCCACGGGACGAGCGACGTCGGGCGACCCAAGCTCGATTCGGCCGAGGAGAGCATCCGCGAGATCAACCCGTTCGTGACGGTGATCAAGCACGAGACGATGGTCTCGAGTGAGAACGCGCTGGAGCTCTTCGCGCCCTACGACCTCATCATCGACGGCTCGGACAACTTCCCGACCCGCTACCTCGTGAACGACGCCTGCGTCCTGCTCGGCAAGCCGTACGTGTGGGGATCGATCTTCCGCTTCGACGGACAGTTGTCGGTCTTTTGGGCCGAGCACGGCCCCTGCTATCGCTGTCTGTTCCCGGAACCGCCGCCGCCGGGCATGGTCCCGTCCTGCGCGGAGGGCGGCGTCCTCGGGATGCTGTGCGGAACGATCGGCTCTCTGCAGACGACCGAGGCGGTGAAGATCATCACCGGGATCGGCGATCCGTTGATCGGCCGAATGATGATCTACGACGCGCTCGAGATGAAGTTCAAGGAGCTGCGCGTCCGCAAGGATCCCGAGTGCCCGATCTGCGGCAAGAACCGCACCGTCACCGAGCTGATCGACTACGAAGCTTTCTGTGGCGTCACGGACGAGATCGCACAGTTCGCCTCACAGCTGTCGGTGACGCCGCGCGAGCTCGCCGGGATGAAGGAGCGCGGCGAAGACGTCGTCCTCATCGACGTGCGGGAGCCGCACGAGTGGGAGATCGCGCGCATCCCCGAGGCCAGCCTCATCCCGATGGCCGAGGTCCCGTCGCGCATCAGCGAGATCCCACAGACCGGCAACGTCCTCGTCTACTGCAAGGTCGGCGCGCGCTCTGCCGAGGTGCTCAAGTTCTTGCATCAGGTCGGGCTCACCAACACGAAGCATCTCGCCGGCGGCATCGAGGCGTACGCCGCGCAGGTCGACCCGTCGATTCCCCGCTACTAACTGCGAGTGGCGCTCGCGCGCGCGCACGTCTACGTCACCGGATACGTCCAGGGCGTCTTCTATCGTCACACGACGGCGCAACGCGCCCGCGATCGCGGCCTGACGGGGTGGGTGCGGAACTTGCCCGACGGACGGGTCGAGGCGGTGCTCGAAGGCGAAGAATCGGACGTTCGTGACGTGGTCGCGTGGTGTGGTTCCGGCCCCGCGCACGCGACCGTGGAAAGGGTTGACGTGGAGTGGGAACCCCCGGAGTCCGGATTCTCCGGATTTAGGATTCTATAAGCCGCATGTTCACCTAGGATTTGCCAGAGATTTTTTCATCCGATAGCCCTGACCCCCTTCACAGGGCCGAGGCCCTCGGGTTAAAGTTCTCTCGTGAAGGTGGGACGCCAGTCCCATCGGTTTGATGGGAACGGGGGTCCACTGGGCCCCTTGGTGAGCGAACAGTCCGGGGAAGTCTGGGAAGGGAAGCCGGCCCACCACCGCGGCGATCCCGTGCGGGCCGAGGAAAGGGGTTAGTCGGATGTCGAAAGCGCTCTTCGGATATCTGGGGGAACCGCGAGCCTACGTGTTGCTGAAGCAGATCGCGGATCTCAAGGCCCGAGTAGCCGAGCTTGAGAAGTCGCTCGAAGCGGCAGAAGCGGAAGTCATCGCTCTTCGCGCGATCGCCGAGACGAGGGAAGAAGTAAAGGCACTCGCGTAAGCAAGAGCTTCACCGCCACCCACATTCCCCAGTGGGTGGCAGATTCTTTTCTTGGCCACTTTTCTAACGCCGATGCGGTGCTCCACAGAGCCGCCGAACGCCTCTGCTAAGGTTCGGCGTGTTCCTCAAATCCCTCGAGATCAGAGGGTTCAAGTCGTTCGCCGAGCGCACGGTTCTGGAGTTCGCGCCCGGCGTCTCTGTCATCGTGGGGCCGAACGGCTCCGGCAAGTCGAACCTCGTCGACGCCATCGCATGGGTGCTCGGCGAGCAAGGTCCGAAGACGCTTCGCGGCGGCAAGATGGAAGACGTCATCTTCGCCGGCACGCCGAAGCGGCCGGCCGCCGGGCGCGCCGAAGTCTCCCTCACGATCGATAACTCGTCGGGCGTTCTGCCGATCGAGTTCACCGAAGTCACCGTCAGCCGCACGCTCTTCCGCAACGGCGACAGCGAGTACGCGATCAACGGCGTGCCGTGCCGTCTGCTCGACGTCCAGGAACTCTTGTCCGACTCCGGCGTCGGCCGCGAGCTGCACACCATCGTCGGACAAGGCCAGCTCGACGAGGTCCTGAACGCGCGTCCCGAAGAGCGCCGGGCCTACATCGAGGAGGCCGCCGGGATCCTGAAACACAGGCGCCGCAAGGAGCGCGCCATCCGCAAGCTCGAGCGCGTCGACGCGGACATCGAGCGGATCGGAGACCTGGTTTCCGAGCTGCGCCGCCAGATCCGGCCGCTCGAGCGCCAAGCCGAGATCGCGAAGCGCGCCGGAGAGATCGAGGCCGAGCTGGCCGAGGTGAAGCTGCGGATCTGGGCGGCCGACTACCGCGTGGTCGTCACCGAAGCGGACGTCGACGCGGAACGCCGCCTCGCCGCGGAGCTCGAGCAGCTGGCGGCCGAAGCGGCGCGGCTCGAGGCGCGCGGCGAAGAG
>JBASRP010000198.1:0-8114 GCA_049273905.1 Actinomycetota bacterium | reverse complement strand
GGCCCGCCGCGCCATCTATGGCGCGGGAACCTGCGACACGCGCAGCCCGAGACTGCGCTGGAACTGGTTGTTCATCGAGATGTCCAGCTGGTAGTCGCCCGGCTGCTCGAACCGCGTGTTGGCGAGGTTGATCACCATGTTCACGCCGACTTCGCGTCCGGTCGGTTCGCCCGCCTGGGTCTGGATGTCCCCTTCGATGCGCGCGAGCTCGTGTCCGTCGGCATCCACCATCCGCACCTCGAGGTGATGCGACCGGCCGAGCTCGGCGGGGTGTACGACGAAGCGCATCAGAAGCGACATGTGCGGGTGCACCAGCGGGAACTCGGCCCCCGCGATCTGGTCGATGCCCCCGCCGAGGACGTAGAACTTGCGGCCGGGCTCCGCCTCGGCGGCGTCGGAGAGGAACGCGAAGTCGAGGGTCGGCATCTACAAGCGCCCCTCGATCGCGCGAGCCAGATCGAAGTCCTTCATCGTCAGTCCGCCCGAGGCGTGCGTCCACAGTTCCAGCGTGACCTCGTTCCAGTGGATCTTCACGTCGGGATGGTGGTTCATCGCCTCCGCCGGCTCGGCGATGCGGTTCACGAACGCGAGCGCTTCGGTGAAGTCCTGGAACGTGAACGTCTTGACGATCTCGTCGCCGGCGCGCTCCCAGCCGGGGAGCGACGCGATGAGACGATCGATCTCATCGGCGGGGAGGAGCGGAGCCTTCGGCACGCCGCCCATCCTACGGTAGGCTCGCGCTCGCTCGGCGTGGAGGACCTCATGCCAACCGTGACGGTCGACGATCGGATCATCGCGTACGACGACACGGGGTCGGGCGATCCCATCGTGTGGCTCCAGGGGACCGGCGAATCCCGGCAGGCGTGGGTCGGACATACCACCACGTTCTCGCAGCGCTACCGCTGCATCGCCACCGATCACCGTGACGTCGGTGAGTCCTCGTACTTCGAGCAGGCGTACACGCCGAAAGACCTCGCGCTCGATGCGGCGGCCGTGATGGATGCGCTCGGCACCGGCCCCGCTCACGTCGTCGGTTACTCGCTGGGCGGCGCCGCGGCGCAAGAGCTCGCTCTCGCGCGTCCGGACCTCGTGCGGTCCCTGGTCCTGATGGCTACCTGGGCGAAAACCGACGGATGGTTCGAGGCGCAGATGCGGAACTGGCAGGCGGTCCGCCGCGCGTTCTGGGACGACGAGCGGGCGTTCCTGGAAGGACTCGGCGCTTGGTGGTGGTCGCCGGCGACGTACGCGACGCCGGGGATGGTGGACGGACTCAACACCTTCATGGAGTCCGAGGAACCTCGCCAGCGCCCCGAGGGATGGATCCGCCAATGCGACGCGGACATCGCACACGACGCCGCGTCGCGGCTGGGCTCCGTCACGGTCCCGGCCCTCGTGATCGTAGGGGAGGACGACGTGTGCACGCCGGCGCGGTACGCGCGCGAGCTGTGCGCGCTCTTGCCCGCGGCGGAGCTCTTGACCGTCGCCGATGCCGGGCACGGCGCCTTCGCCGAGAAGGCGACCGACGTCATCGCCGCGATGGCGGAATTCTTCGGGAGGGTCTAGCCGGCACCTGTCTCGTGTGACCGCGCGGGACCCGAGGATCTATCCTCAACCCCACGCGACAACGGGAGGGGCCATGCGCGCGGTCCTGTTCGACGATGTGGGGAAGCTGTCGTTCGGCGAGTACCCGGACCCGACGCTGCAGGATCCGGCCGACGCGATCATCAAGGTCACGACCGGGGCCATCTGCGGCTCCGATCTGCATCTCCTCGAGGGGCGTATCCCCGGCATGCGGCCGGGAAGCGTGATCGGTCACGAGTTCGTCGGCGAGGTCGTCGACGCCGGCTCCGATGTCGGGAAGTTCAAGGTGGGGGATCGGGTCGTCGGCTCGTTCCTGATCGTGTGCGGGAAGTGCTGGTACTGCGCCCGCGGCGAGTTCAACAACTGCGACCAGATGTGGATCCTCGGCTACGGCATGTTCACCGGCGACCTCGACGGCGCGCAGGCCGAGTTCGTTCGCATCCCGGGGGCCGACCTGAACCTGCACGCGGTCGATCCCGCGCTGACCGACGAGCAGGCGCTGTTCGCCGGCGACATCCTCACGACCGGCGCCTACATCGCCGACCGCGCCGGGATCCAGGAAGGCGACACGGTCGCAGTGATCGGCGCCGGACCGGTGGGGATCTTCAGCCTCATGGCCGCTCTCACGTACAAGCCTGCCGAGGTCTTCGTCATCGACATGGCCGAGGACCGTTTGAAGATCGCCGAGCAGGCCGGCGCCACGCCGATCGACGCCTCGAAGACGAACCCGGTGATCGAGATCCAGAACCGGACCGGCGATCGCGGCGCCGACGTCGTCATCGAGTGCGTCGGCCTTCCCGACGCGTTCACGACCGCGCTAAACGCCGTCCGCGCCGGCGGGACGGTGGCCGTCATCGGCGTGCACTCGGAGATGTCGTACGACCTGCCGCTCGGGGAGATCTGGCGCCGTGGGATCACGATCGTCAACGGCGGGTCGTGCAACGTCCAGGGGCACTGGAGCCAGGTGCTCGAGCACGTGAAGCAGGGGCGCATCGACCCGACGCTCATCATCTCGCACACGCTGCCGCTCGACGACGCGCTGCACGGGTACGAGATGTTCTCGAAGCGCGAGGCGATGAAGGTCGTGCTGAAGCCCTAGCCGGTCTCGAGGTGCTTCTCGAGCGCTTCCAGGAACGCGTCGATCGACTGGATGTGGCAGGCGTGGTCGCCGGGGAGTTCGACCACGGTCGCGTTCGGCGCACGCTCGCCGATCACGTCCACGACGCGCTTGAGCCAGTCGGTGGTGATCGTGCCTTTCACGAGGAGCAACGGCGCCCGGAGATCCGCGAGCTCGTCTGGCGATCGATCTGATCTGTCCATCTCTTCGGGCGACCACGACAAGGCATTGCGGTGCGGGTACCAACGTTCCCAGTTCGGGTGGCTCGGAGCGTCGGTGGCGCTCGTGACGAAGCCGGCGAGTTCGAGGAACCCGGCGAGGTCGTCGGCAGTGATCTCCTTGCCGGCGCGCGTGTGCATGTAGTTCCCGACGCGGTCTAGGCCGCTCACCGAGTCGCCGAGCTTCTCCAGGATCCAGTAAGCCGCGGGCTCGACGAGGGTCAAAGTGCGGATGCGCTCCGGATATGTCAGAGCGAACTCGATCAGCGCGCGACCGCCACCCGACCATCCGGCGAAATCGGCGCGGTCGATACCGAGCGCGTCGATCGTCAGCCGAAGCGCCTCACGTTCGGTGTCGCGGGTGTATGTCGTGTCTCCGGGGCGGCCGGCGGATCCGAGCTCGTTGTGGATCGGCTGGACGCGGATCACCGTTCTCGACGCCGCCAGGCGGGCGGCGTGGGGAACCCAGGACAGCCACCCTGTGAGACCACCGGGGACGAGGACGATCGGATCGCCGCTCCCCGTCACGTCGTTCTGCAGCGCACGCGGTTCCATGTCAGATCTCCTCCGTCACTGAACCAAACGAGGTTTCGGGCCGTCGGCCGTGTCCTCGACCTCGACGCCGAGCGCAAGCAGCTTGTGGCGGATGCGGTCGGCCGTCGAGAAATCCTTCTTCCGGCGCGCCTTCTCGCGCTGCTCGATGAGCTCCATCGCGGCGGGTGGGAGCGCGCGTTCGTGACCGATCTCGCGGTCCAGGTCCAGTCCGAGCACGGCGTCCCAGCGTCGCAGCAGCGCGGCCTTATCCCCCGCCGTGAGCGCGTTCGAGGACATGACCTCCGAGACGAGCGCCATCACCGTCGGGGTGTCGAGATCGTCGTTAACTGCGTCGACGAAGCGCTTCTCGTAGGGCTCTATGTTGTCCGGCGCACCCGCGCCTTCGCCCGCCCACGTGGCGATCAAGCGCCGCCAGCGCGACAGCGTCCGCTCGGCGCCGGTCAGTGCGTCGAGAGTGAAGTTCATCTGCGCGCGGTAGCGCGACTGAAGGAACAGCAATCGGACGGCGAGCGGCTCGGTGTGTCCGCGCGCGGCGAGGTCGCGGAGGTCGTAGAAGTTCCCGGCGCTCTTCGCCATCTTGCGACCCTCGGACAGCAGGTGGGCGCCGTGCACCCAATGCCGGATGACTGGATGCCCGACGGCGCCTTCGGACTGAGCGATCTCGTCCTCGTGGTGCGGGAAGACGTTGTCCTCGCCGCCGGTGTGCAGATCGAATTCCTCGCCGAGGAGCGCGATCGACATCGCCGAGCACTCGATGTGCCAGCCGGGGAACCCGTCGCCCCACGGGGACGGCCACTTCACCATGCGGCCGGGTCCGGCCGGGCGCCACAGCAGGAAATCGGCGTGGTGCTTCTTGTTCGGGTCGTCGATCTCTTTGCGGTGCCCCGACTCGAGCTTGTCGAGCGAGTTCCCCGACAGCCGTCCGTAGTTCGGGAACGACTGCACGTCGTAGTAGACGCCGCCGGCCGCGGGGTAGGCGTGGCCGCGCTCGATGAGCTTTTCGATGATGTCGATCATCTGCGGGATGTACGCGGTCGCCCGCGGGTACTCTGCCGCCGGCTTGATGTTGATCGCCGCCACGTCCTCGAGGAACGCTTGCGTGTAGTACTCCGCGATCTCCTCGGGGGACTTCCCTTCGAGACCGGCGGAGACGAGCATCTTGTCCTCGCCGGTGTCGAACTGGTCGTCGGTCATGTGGCCGACGTCGGTGATGTTCTGGATCTGCCGGACCTCGACGCCTTGGTACTCGAAAACGCGGCGGATCAGGTCGGCCATCAGGAACGTCCGCAGATTGCCGATGTGCGCGTAGCGGTAGACCGTCGGGCCGCACGAGTACATGCGGAAGTCGCCCGACGCCGGAGCGATCTCGACGACGGCGCGGGCGAGGGTGTCGTAGAGGGCGACCATCGCGTCGATTCTAGTCTCCGACGATATTCCACCGTTACGGGCATCCTCGCCTCTATGCTTGTCCTCGATGGACCTCGTCGTCGGGATCGGGATCGGCGTCGTGGCCGGCGTGCTGTCGGGGCTATTCGGTATCGGGGGCGGGATCCTCATCGTGCCGGTGCTGGTGTTCATCGGGCTGACACAGAAAGAGGCCACCGGTACGTCGCTCGCGGCCCTCGCAGCGCCGGTCGCCCTCCTCGGCGTGATCGAGTACGCAAGGCGCCACGAGGTTCGCGTGGGCTACGCGGTCGGGATCGCGATCGGGATCATCGCCGGTGCTTACTTCGGCGCGAATTGGGCCGGCAAGCTCTCCAACGAGACGCTTCAGCGCGGATTCGGCGTGCTGCTGATCGCGGCCGCGATCCGCTTCCTCGTCTTCGCGCGCTAGCGCTCCGCTTCCGGCACGACCTTCGCGGCGACGACATCCGCGCGCGTGACGCGCTGCACCTCACCGGTTCGAACGCGGATCTCGAACGTCGCGTCGTCGCATCCTTCGAGCACGCCGAGAACATCCGAGAGCTTCCCATCGTCCAACCGCATGCGGACGGTCACGCGACTGCCCACGTCCTCGCAGTCCACGGTGATGCGGTAGCCGAAGCGCACCTCAGCCGCCGGTGACGAAGGAAACGACGACGCGACAGAGCTCGTCTTCGCGATCCGTGAAGAAGTGATCGGCGCCCTGGATCACGCGCACCTCGGCGGGCGGCAGGATCTGCGCGGCCAAGGCCTCGGCGTCTTTCGGCCGGCATACGGGGTCGTTGTCGCCGCACACGATCAACGCGCGCGCCTTCCATCCGTCCAGATCGGCGACCGGCGGCATCACCATGTCTCCCGTGAACGCGCGGCGAGCCGGGGGGGCGACGCCGGTGAAGGAGCCGACCTCACCGTCCTTCGCCGTCGCGTTCAGGGCGATGAGCGCGCCGAACGACCAGCCGACGGCGGCGATGGGCCCGTCCTGCGCTTGGCGCACGACTTCGAAGGCGCCGAGCACGTCGGCGACCTCGCCCACGCCGTCCTCGAAGGATCCTTCGCTGCGCCCGACGCCGCGGAAGTTGAAACGCAACGCGACCCAGCCCCCATTCACAAGTGCGCGTTGGATCGCCGGGACGAGCCGCGAGGACATCGTGCCGCCGTATTGGGGATGCGGATGGCAGACGACCGCACCCCCGGCGGGCACCACTCCGTCGGGGATCGCGAGGCGGCCTTCGAGCTTCAGCCCGTCGGCGCTCGCGAACGTGATCGTCTCGGTTGGCATTCGGGCTCCTACTCAGAGAACGGTTTGACCTGAGCGGGGTAGAATGCTAATCAGGCGTGGTTCTACAAGCCCGATAAGGGGGTTACGCAGTGACGTACATCATCGCCGAGACCTGCATCGACGTGAAGGACAAGGCATGCGTCGAGGAGTGCCCGGTCGACTGCATCTACGAGGCGCCGCGCATGCTCTATATCCACCCCGACGAGTGCGTCGACTGTGGTGCGTGCGAGCCGGTCTGCCCGGTCGAGGCGATCTTCTACGAGGACGACACCCCCGACAACTGGAAAGAGTTCATCGCGATCAATAAGGACTTCTTCAAAGAGCTCGGTTCGCCCGGCGGCGCCGCGAAGCTCGGTCCGGTCGAGAAGGACGACCCCCGAGTGGAAGCCTGGCAGACGACGAGCTGACCGAGACGTTACGGAGCCGGAGGCCGGGCGGATGCCCGGCCTCTTCGTCACTCCTGGGACGTCTGTTCCGAAGGATCGCATCTGGTGCGTTTCTTTCGAAAGAAAAAGCCGAAACGGCACCTCGATGCGCGCGCGGCTCCGTTACTCTCGAAGAGATGCGCAAAGAGACGTGCTGGAACTGCTCGGCTCGCATGACGGAGCCGGTCGCCTTCTGTCCGTCCTGCGGGCAGCCGACGCGACACGCGACCGACGCCGACCGCCTCGACTTCGATCTGAAGCAGTGGCGGTCGCACGTCAAGGGTTCCACCACCAACGGCAACGGCAAGGCGACGTCCAAGCCGGCGTCGCGCGTGGGGGTCGCGACGGCGACCCGCGACGAGCAGCGGTTCGTTGCATCCGTTCCCGGCCAGACGAAGCGGCGCTTCACGATGCCCTCGCTTCGCGTCCCGAGGCTGCGGATGCCGCAGCGCCGCCGGCGTCCTGACGTCGAGATCAACCTAGACACGGACGACCCGTTCGCCTACAGCGCGTGCGTGACGTGTGGCGCGACCGACTGGATCCTGCGCGGTCCCCAGAACGACGACGGCACCTACCCGTACTGGTGCGTGCGCTGCAGCCGCGCGTTCAAGACGACGGTGCGACTCGCGCACGGACGGAAGCCGTTCATCGCGGCCGGAACGGTCGTCGCAGTACTGATCTTCTTCCTGTATCTGCTGCGGTAGTCCTCAGCCGAGGAAAGCGGCGATCGCCTCGTTCGCCGCGTCGGGGAACTCCATCGGTGCCATGTGACCGCCGCCCGGGATCGCGGCGAACGTCGCTCCTTTGATCTTCTCGGCCATCGCCTTCGCGCCGTCGACCGGCATCAGCTGGTCGGCGTCGCCGTGGATCACGAGGGTCGGGACGGTGATGCCGGCGAGGTCGCCGGTTGAGTCCGGCCGGTCGCGCATCGCGAGGCAATCGGCGGCGATGACGCTGGGCTGTTGCGCGAGGAACATGTCGCGCAGGCGCGTCTGCGATTCCTCCGTTGGGTTCGATCCGAGCAGCTTCGGCGCGAGCGTCTCGACGAGCGGCTGCATCCCTTGCTCGCGCACGAGCTGTGCGGTCTTCTCGCGCCCGGCCTTGGCCTCGTCTCCGTCGGCCTCGGCCTTGGTGTCGCAGAGGATCAGAGAGCTGACGCGGCCGGGGTGGCGACGCCAGAGCGCGAAGGCGACGTAGCCGCCCATCGAGAGGCCACAGATGTCGGCCTTGTCGGCGCCGATCTCGTCGAGCGTCGCGACGACGTCGTCGGCGAACAGGTCCATCGAGAATTCCGGATCGGCCTCGTCGATCGTCGAGAGGCCGTGGCCGCGCAGATCCAGCGCGACGCACCGGCGCTTCTTCGCGAGGCCCGACAGCTGGCCGATCCACATCCGGCGGTCGAGCGGGAAGCCGTGGAAGAGCACGAGGGCCTTCCCTGATCCACGCTCCTCGTACGCAAGCTGCATCGCGTCTGCCATGTCACCCTCCATCGATCGAAAGTCGTGTCATGCCCCGGG
>JBASRP010000197.1:0-4235 GCA_049273905.1 Actinomycetota bacterium | reverse complement strand
CTCCTCACCCTCGCGCTCGGACGCGCGCTGTACGCGCCGGCCGGTCCTCTCGTCCCTGCGCTCAGCTCGTGGTGGCTGAAGGTTCACGTCATCGCGATGATCACGGCGTCGTCGACGTTCTCGATCGCGTTCATCTTCACCGTGCTGTATCTGCTCAAGGATCGCGTCGAGCGCCGCGCGACAACGCTTTTCGGTGGGAGCACGGTCGGAGCCGCGTACGCGGGTCCCGGCGTTCAAGACAAGGAAGGCTTCCCGACCGACTACGTGGGATCGGAGGCCGAGCCGACCAAGCGCGAGAGCGTGCTCAGTGGTTTCTGGGCTCGCCTGCCGTCCGCGGAGAAGCTCGACGCGCTCGCGTTCCGCACGCACGCCATCGCGTTCCCGATCTGGACGTTCGGCGTCATCGCCGGGGCGATCTGGGCGTCGAAGGCGTGGGGTCGCTACTGGGGGTGGGACCCGAAGGAGACATGGGCGTTCATCACGTGGACGATCTACGCCGGGTACCTGCACGCGCGAGCGACCGCCGGATGGCGCGGGCGCAAGGCTGCCTTCGTGGCCGGCGCGGGTTTCATCTCGTTGTGGATCACCTACTACGTCGTGAACCTGTGGATCGTCGGGCTGCACTCGTACGCCGGTGTCTGATCGCGCGAGGATGACGGGGGACTAGAGGATGCCGCCGAAGACGGGCGTTCGCCATCCCTCGGTGAAAGACGCGATACGTGCGCGCCAAGCCGAAATGCGCGCGAAGGTCGAGGCCCTGCGCGACAAGTACGTCGAGCCGATCCTCGCGCGGTTCCCGGGGATGCTGCCGACGAAGCCGGACTCGGCGGCGAAGTACGCGATCATCTCTTCGATCATCTGGTTCGCGGTGGCGTTGCTGATCGCGCTCCTTCTCGCGGTGAAGCTGGTCTTCCCGAAGCTCCTCACCCAGTTCCCGTGGATGAGCTACGGCCGGCTGGCCGGCGCCGAGACCGCGGTCCTCACGTGGGGCGTGCTGTTCACCGGGTTCACCGGCGCGATGTTCGCGATCGTGCCGCGTCTCACCGGCACCAAGCTCTGGAGCGAGCGCATCGGCGCGCAGACGATCGTGCTGCACGACCAAGTCGTGCTCGCCGGCGTCGTTCTGCTGCTGCTGGGCCGCACGCAAGGCATCAACGGGCTCGAGTTCTGGTGGCCGATCGACATCCTGTTGCTCAACGTGATGCTGATGGTGTTGCAGAACGTCGTGGCCACGATCGCGCGGCGGAAGGAGAAGGTGCTGGCGCCATCGCTCTGGTACTTCCTCGCCGCCGTGATCGTCCTGCCGACGACGTACGCGTTCGGGAACCTCGCCGCGCCCTGGTACGTCGGCGTGAACCAGCAGATCGTCGCCGGCTTCGCGATCGCGGGAACGCTCGCCGGCATCACGATGATGGGTATCGGGACGGCGTACTACGTCCTGCCCAAGGCGTCCGGCCAGCCGATCTACTCGGAACGCCTCGCGCTGATCGGGTTCTGGGCGTTCGTCTTCGCGGCGCTGTGGATCGGCCAGATCTGGGCGATCGGGGGACCCAGTCAGGATTACCTCGAGACGACGGCGATCACCTTCGCCGTCTGGCTGGTGATCCCCGCGTTGTGCGTCCTCGCCAACTTCTGGGGAACGCTGCGCGGCGCATGGGACCGCGTGATCGCCGAGCCGGCGCTGAAGTTCGTCGTCGCCGGCACGCTCTTCTTCGTCCTCGGCACGGTGCAGACGGCCGTCGGCTCACTGCGTAGCGTGCAGAACGTGGTCGGGCATACCGCGTGGGACATCGCCGCGCGCGACGCGCTGATGGGTGGACTGGGCTTCTTCCTGATCGCGCTCGTCTACCACCAGTTCCCCCGCATCATCGGCCGTGCGCTCTACTCGGCGACGTGGGCGTCGCGCCAGCTCTGGACGCAAGTGATCGGCCTGGCGACGGTGGTTATCGCCACGTCGGCGGCCGGCGTGGTGCAAGGCGAGAACGCGATCGCCGGGGTGCAGTCCGGCCAGGTCACGACGACCGGGGAACGCTGGTTCATCACGACGCTGGCGACGCGCCCGCTCTACATCCTGCGCATCGGCGGCGGGGCTCTGGTGGCGTTCGGGCTGTTCGTGTTCGTCGCGCACCTCATGCGCACGAGCCACGCCGGAGCCGACGCCGAGGTCGAGACGCTTCCGTTCGAGACGCCGGAGCCCGAGCCCGTGGGAGCGTCGGCATGAGCCGCATACGGTCGGAGCGGGGCGCGATCGGCGCCGGGGTCATCGCCGCCGGCACGATCCTCTGCCTCGGTCTCGCGTTCTTCGTCGCCGTCGTCCTGCCGATCACCGACCCGGCCAACCGCGCCGAGGCGGTGGGCAAGGCGCGCACGTACGACGAGCTCGCTCTCCAAGGACGCACGCTTTACATCCGTGAGGGCTGCTTCTCGTGCCACACGCAGGGCGTGCGCGACACCTTTTCCGACTCCGGTTTGGCGCCGCGCCCGTCCGAAGCCGGCGGCTATCTGAACGAGGCGCCGAACCTGATCGGCATGCTGCGGCTGGGACCCGATCTGTCGTGCGCCGGCGACCGTCAGAACGATCCCAACTGGCAGGTGCGCCATCTCCGCAGCCCGCAGTCCGTGGTCGCCCACTCTACGATGCCGAAGTACGGGTACCTCTCGACCAAAGAGCTCCAAGCGCTGGCCGCGTACATCCTGCGCTTGACGTGCAAGGAGGGATGATGGCGCGCCTCCGTCGGATCGAGAAGATGAAGGAGATCGGCGGCATCCGCATCGCGCAGAACCGCGTGCCGGCGTGGCTTCTCTTCGTGATCGTCGGAATCATCGCGTGGGGCCTCTACTACCTCATCACCTACACCGTGACCGACACCGGCACGTTCCAATCACCCGCCGCGCTGTTGCGGCTCTAGGAGAAGCGCGCCGTGCGGTTCGGGCTCGGGCAGTTCACCCTCCAGATCCCGCCCTGGGACGAACGCGATCACGCGCAGCTCTACGCCGACACGCTCGAGCTCGCGCGCACCGCTGAGCGCGCCGGCTTCTCGTCGTTCTGGCTCGCCGAGCATCACGGCGCGGCCGACGGCTACAACCCGGCCTTGCTCCCGTTCCTCTCGGCGGTCGCGGCGACGACCGAACGCCTTGAGATCGGAACGGCGGTCATGCTCGCGCCGTTCCACGACCCGCTGCGCATAGCCGAGGACGCGGCCGTCGTCGACAACATCGCGGGCGGTCGCCTGAACCTCGGCCTCGGCTTGGGGTGGGCGCCGCACGAGTACCAGATGTTCGGCGTGCCGACGAAGGGCCGCGGCAAGAGGCTCGAGGAGTTCGTCGAGGTTCTGCGGCACGCCTGGACCGGCGAGCAGTTCTCGTTCCGCGGCACGCACCTGTCGTACGAGGACGTCCTCGTCCGTCCCGCGCCGGCGCGTCCGATTCCGATCTGGCTCGGGGGCAACACGCCGCTCGCGTTGGAGCGCGCGGCGCGCATGGCCGACGGACACTTCCCGCCGTCGACGGGCTCGCCGGAATCGGTCGTCGAGCGCGCCAAGGAGATACTCGCGATCCGCGAGCGGCTCGGGATCGAGGGGCCCTATCGGTACGGGATGTTCCTGCCGGTCGGGATGGGATCGGATGCGGACGACGGCTGGGCGCGGATCCGCGACGGCCTCCTCCACGTCCGGGGGTCGTACGCCCTGTGGGGGATGGGGCGTCGCGACGTCGAGAATGCGCGCGACACCGCCGCGCAGTGGGAGGACGCGACGCGGGACGGCGCCCTGTGCGGCAGCCCCGAGCAGATCGTCGACACGCTGGGTCCCCACCTGCGCGAGATCGACAGGCTCGGCTTCGCCGACACGTTCTGTTCGGTGATCCTCGCGCCGCCGGGCACGCCCGCCGAGGTAGCGGCCGAACAGATCGAGACCTTCGGCGCCAAGGTCATCGCCTCCCTGGCCTGAGTTGCGTTGAACCCGGCCGCCTCCCGGACGTAGACTGATTTGTGAAAGCCTTCACAAGCGGGGAGACGGTGCCGGGAACCACCGCGAACGGACGCACGCGCCGCCGCAAGCAGACGACGCCGACGACGGAGGGTCCTCCGTTGCGCGACGCGTCGTTCGATGCCGTCATCGTCGGCGGCGGGCCCGGCGGCGCGACCGCCGCGTACTGGCTCGCGCGTGCGGGCCGCAACGTCCTCGTCGTCGACAAAGCCTCGTTCCCGCGCGAGAAGGTCTGCGGTGACGGGCTCA
>JBASRP010000195.1:0-3935 GCA_049273905.1 Actinomycetota bacterium | reverse complement strand
CATCGAGCTCGTCAGCGGCATGCCGTGGGAGGAGTTCGTCCTCACGCGTCTGCTCAAGCCGCTCGGGATGGATCGCTCGAACCTCTCGGTCGGCGAGACGCAGCGGGCCGACGACTTCTCGCAGCCGCACGAACGCCGCGGCGAGACGATCGAGCGCATCCCGTTCCGTGAGTTCGATCAGATGGGTCCCGCCGGCGGCATCAACTCCTGCGTGGACGACATGCTGCTCTATCTTCGCGCGCAGCTGGGCGACGGCGGGGGAGTGTTCTCGGCCGACGCGATCGCACAGATGCACGGGGGACAGATCGTGATCCCCGAGGACCGCACTTTCCCGGAGTCGACGCGCCACGCGTACGGACTGGGCTGGCTCGTCGGCCGGTACCGCGGACAACGCATCGTCGAGCACAACGGCGGGGTGGACGGCTTCCTGGCCGATTGCATGATGCTTCCCGATCTCGGGATCGGTGTCGTCGTCCTCACCAACCTCTGGTCGTTCATCGGGCCCACGATCGCGTATCGGGCGTTCGACGAGTTGCTCGGCCTCGAGCCGATCGATTGGTCGGAGCGGCTGAAGTCGCGGTCGGACGCCGCACGTGCCGGGCGCAGCGAGGCGAAGGGGGAACGTCCGCGCGTGGAAGGCGCGGCGCCGTTGCGCGCCCTCGAGGAGTACGCCGGCGACTACGAGCATCCCGGCTACGGCAAGCTGTCGATCGCGGTCGAAGACGGCGCGCTGATCCCGCGCTTCGGCACCTTGCAGCTTTCGTTGACGCACCGGCACTACGACGTGTTCGACCTCGCGTGGCTCGAGCTCGCCGAGCAAGACATCCGCTTCGCGCTCTCGTTCCTTACGGGACCGGACGGCGACGTCGTCGCGCTAACCGTGCCGTTCGAAGAGTCGGTCGACCCGATCCGCTTCGACCGGCAACCGGATCCCCGCGCGCGCGATCCGCGCGTTCTCGCCGGGCTCACCGGAAGGTACGAGATGGGACCGGTCGCGCTCGTCGTCGCGCGTAAGGCCGAAGACACACTCACCGTGGCGACGCCGGGTAACCCGGCGGCCGAGCTCGTGCCGGGCCGGGGGTTGCGTTTCTCCCTCCAGGATGCGGGGCAGACGGTGGAGTTCGTCCTCGATGACGCCGGCCGCGTCGAGAAGCTCGTCGTGCAACCGCTCGGCGTGTTCCTGCCGAAGCGGTGACGTTTGTAACACCGGCTTAGGACCTCACCGATGTTCGTGCGGAAAAACGAAGACTCCCGTTCCACGCGGCGTTAGCCTGCTGCGGATGACGAGAGAGATCCTCATTACCTAGCCGCGCGTCGCGACCAAGGCGCGCGAGACCACCTGCGAGCGGGTGGTCTTTTCATTTCCTGACTCAACCGAACTGATTCCGGGGGGGACCTCAAAAGGGTCCCCCCCGGGTCCGGATCGTCGAGCGCGTCGATCCGCTTCATCCCGAGCTCCACCACGGGCATGCCCTCGATCTCCCCGGTCGCGGTGTTCTCGTGCAGGAGCACACGACCTCCTCGCACGGACTCCAGTCGAAGGGTCGTGGTCCCTCCGGTTCGTTCTCCGCCAAGCGCGTCCCCCGGATGAGGATCAGGAACGACGTAGATGTCGAACGCATTGAGCGCGAGCACTTTCTGGACCAGCCGCTGGGCGCGCTCGCCACTGCCGACGATTTCGATCCGCAGACCTGACATGCAACCCTCCTCGCGGGCGATTCCCCACACTCGTTCGTCCCGAACCCGCCGGCGGGCGGCGGCCGCCACGACCATTCGTCTTCCTTCCCTAGGTGTGCCGCCTTCAGCGGCGGAAATGGCTATTCAGTGGCTCGCGAAAGGTGTCACATGCCTTCATGACGCCCAATAGCCACTCGGGAAAAGGTGAGCTTTGTTTCAGCGATGGCAAGAGGCGAGGGATCCACAACTCTGGTGCCCCCGGCGGGAATTGAACCTGCACACACGGTTTAGGAAACCGCTGCTCTGTCCGTTGAGCTACGGGGGCGGGCCGGTGACGAAGACCGCAACACTAATCGGCGGGAATGTTACCGCGTGCAAGCCGAAGTACTACGCTCGCCCTTGTAGCAACAACACAGACGAATGGGGGGCCCGAGCATGAACAGCGTTGAAGTTAGCCCGGAACCGATCATGCAACTCGGTCTCGCTTTCTGGGGATCGAAGACGCTTCTCAGCGCGGTCGAACTCGGGGTCTTTACCGCGTTGGCCAAAGGTCCTCGCGGCGGCGCCGAACTCGCCTCCGCGCTCGGCCTGCACTCGCGTAGCGCGCGGGACTTCCTCGACGCGCTGGTGGCGCTGGGGATGCTCGATCGTGATGGAGATCAGTACCGGAACACGCCGTCTACCGATCTGTTCCTTGATAGAGGTAAGCCCTCATATCTCGGCGGGATGCTGGAGATGTCCAACGCGCGCCTCTATCCGTTCTGGGGTTCGCTCACCGAGGGCCTGCGCACCGGACAGCTCCAGAACGAGGCGAAGACGGGAGGCGACTTCTTCGGGGTGCTCTACCAAGACCCGGACCGCCTCAGCCAATTCCTTCACGCGATGAGCGGCATCAGCATGGGAGCGGCCCATGCCATCGCGGAGAAGTTTCCATGGGACCGATACAAGACCGTGATCGACATCGGCGCAGCGGAGGGTTGTGTTCCGGTTCAGGTCGCGCTTCGCCACGATCACATAACCGGAGGCGGGTTCGATCTTCCCGCGGTCGAGCCGGCGTTCTCGAAGTACGTCGCGGCATCCGGGCTGAGCGATCGCTTGAGCTTCCATCCCGGGAACTTCTTCACCGACGAACTGCCGTCGGCGGACGTGTTCATCATGGGGCACATCCTTCACGACTGGGATCTCGACGAGAAGATGACCCTGCTCGAGAAGGCGTACGCGGCGCTGCCGAAGGATGGAGCCTTGATCGTCTACGAGACGATCATCGACGACGATCGGCGTGAGAACGCCTTCGGTCTGCTCATGAGTCTCAACATGCTCATCGAGACGCCCGGCGGATTCGACTACACCGGCGCCGACTGCTCCTCGTGGATGGGAAAGGTTGGCTTCCGTGACACGTACGTCGAACATCTCGTCGGACCGGACTCTATGGTCGTGGGGCTCAAGTAGGCCCGAGCCGCGCTCCTCTGGGACGTCCCGAGTCGTCCGGGGGTGGCCAAGGTGGGCCGCACGAGTCCCGTGGGCACTGCCACGCACGCCAGAGCTGTTATCTCCCTTTCTCCCATGCCAGTCTTCAGCGCTCGGTCGTCGGGTAGGCGATCTCTTCAAGTAAGGCGCGAGCGACCCTCATTCCAGAAGTCTCGAACCGAGAGGTTCGCGTCGTGACCAAGTCAAGGTGCCGCCAACGCGCCCGTACGAGAACCGCCGCGCGGTGACACTGTCGTGACGCCGAAAGGCTATCAATTCTGTGCAATCAGCCTTAAGGGGAACCGGGGAGCGGAACAGCTCCTCACCGTGGCCGCGTGTGTGCGGGCGAGAGGAGATCACAATGAAGATCCGGCTTGCAGTCGTTTCTTGCGTCACGCTGTCGCTCCTCGGTTTCATGGGCGTCTTGCCGGCCGGGGCCGATCGTCCAACGAGAGAATTCAGTCCCGCCGAGGATTCGACTATTCCCTCTGAGTTCGCGTGCGGGACCGGCGACGTTCAGATCCACATCGACCAGAACAATGAATACGCGACTACTCGTACCGATCGCGATGGGGTCGAGCGCACGCATGTCAGCGGAGTCCTGAAGTCGACGTGGACGAATGTCGCCACAGGCAAGAGCGTCTCACTCAATGTTTCCGGCCCGGGGACGTTGACCTTCGATGGTGACACTTTGGACCTCGTGGGCAGTGGAAACTGGGTGAACTATTGGTTCGATAACCTGCCGAACCAGATCCTTTATACGAGCGGTAGCTTTCACGCGGTCGTCGATC
>JBASRP010000190.1:0-8536 GCA_049273905.1 Actinomycetota bacterium | reverse complement strand
GCCCCTCTTCGAGATCGTACTTCCTGGTCGCGACGCCCGGGAACGTCGGTTGTCGGAGGAAGGTCTTCTTTAGCTCGGGCGTGTCGAAGATCGCCACGTTGTGCACGACGCCGGCGTCCTCGTTCTTGAAGAGGATCGCTACGGGCTCGTCGGCGGGGAGCGTGAACTCGGCCTTGTCGAATTTGATGTTCTTGGCCGTGAGTTCTGCCGCAACGGGGACGTTCCCCTCGACCTCGCGCGTGTTCATCGAGGCGCCGGCCGTGACGCCGCCGGCGATCAGCAGGACGGCGAACGCGACGAGCGCCATCCGCTGCGAGTTCTTGAGTGAGCCGCCCTTCGAGAGCGCGCCGGCGCCGAACAAGATGCAGCCCGAGATGAGGATCCCGAGAACGACCGACCCGTCCTTCGGGACGACCAGGAGGAGGCGCGAGAAGCCGAACACCAGCGCGCCGATGAACACGAAGGCGCCGACCGGGATCAACGCGGGGCCGAGGACGCGCTTGCGGAAGTCGCTCACGGCTTCACCAATCCGGCCCGATCGAGCTGGTGGTCAACGTCACGCCACTCCAGAACGTCCACCCCTTCCCGGTGCTCCAGCGCGAACCAGCGGAAGAACATCACCGCGATGATCGTCCAGAGGATCGCGCCACCGACGATCTTCATGATCAACCCGGCGACGAGCTGGTCGGTGTGCGCGGAGATGCCCCACAGCCGCGGGAAGGCCTCGTACACGTGGTACAGGGGCCGGTCGCCGAACGTCAGGAACGACGCCGGGATGGTGGGCACCAGCGACTGCAGGAACAGGTAGAGGATGCGGCCGGGGTAGGTGAGGCGCGGCAGTTCGATTATCGGCGAGAGCACCGGCGTCCACATCACCATCGCGGAAAGGAAGAGCAGAAGGTGCAGACCGAAGTGCACCGGCTCGTGCTGCACGCTCGCCGTGACGATCGTCGGCCAGTGCGTGAAGACCAGGATCGCGTTGAAGATGATCAGCGCGATCAACGGCCGGGTGAGGAAGCGCGCCGCCCGCAGGATCGCGCGTGGGCGAACGATCAGCCGCCAGAGCCAGGCGGGCGTCCCGAGCATGAGCAGCGGCACCGCTGCGAACGTCAGCAGCATGTGCTGGATCATGTGAACGCTGTAGAGGTAGCGTTCGGCGAGGTCGTGCACGGGCCAGTCGGCCGCGATCAAGATCGCGGCGCACCCCAGCACGAAGAACGTCCTCTGGCGTTTCGTCGCGGTGAACTCGACCGGCTCGACGTGGCGCGGCCCGACGACTCGCAGCGCCCAGAAGTAGATACCCAGGAGGACGGCCACGAGCGCCCAGACCTCCGGGTGGGGGTGCCAGGCGACCGGGAACGACGCGCGCATCTCGGGTCAGCGGAAGAGCCCGAAGGTCGTGAGCACGATCATGTACACGGAGATCGCCAGCACGATGCCCGTCACCATGAAGCGGCGGAACATCTTGGCGTCGTACTTCAGGTGCATGAAGTAGGCGACGACGGTCGTGAACTTCACGACCATGAAGAACATCAACAGCCCGATGAAGAGCCCGTCGGGCATGTCCACGTAGTACAGGGCGACCTCCGCGGCAGTTGCGATGGCCAGCCAGATCGCTACGGCGATGTACGTGCGCGGTCCCGGATGGGCGTGCTCGACACCGGAGAGCGGAGCTTGCTGGCCCGCCTGCATCTGAGGGACGTCGGTCTGCTCGGTCACGCGTCCTCCATCAGCTCGGGATGAGGTAGATGATCGTGAAGATCACGATCCACACGATGTCGACGAAGTGCCAGTAGAGGCCGACGTACTCGACCGTCGTGGAGCGTTCGGTCGGTAGCTGGCCGCGCAACGACATCGAGACGAGCGATAACAACATCAAGATTCCGACGGTCACGTGCGCGCCGTGGAAGCTCGTCAGGACGAAGAACGCGCTCCCGGCCGGGCTGGACCGGACGGTGAATCCTTCCTTGACGAAGATCGTGAACTCGTAGACCTGGCCCGAGATGAACGTCATCCCGAGCAGCGCGGTCGCCAGCAGCCAGACCCGGCAGCCGTGATGGTCGCCGCGCTGGATCGCCGCCAGCGCCAGCACCATCGTCAGCGAGCTCATCAGGAGCACGAAGGAGCTGACCGACGTGAAGGGGATGTCGTACACCTCGTGCGGCTTCACGCCGCCGGCCGGCACGCGGTTCCGGTACAGCAGATAGGTCGAGATCAGCGCGCCGAACAGCAGGGCCTCGGAGCTCAGGAAGGCCCACATAGCGACCTTGGTGTTGTCGAGCCCGGTCGACGTCTGGTGCGCGCCGGGCGGGGAGGCGTGCTCGACGGACGCCATCTATTCCTCCGTCGCCGGCTCGAGGGCCCACGCGTAGAGCCCGCCCAGCATCACGAGCGCCCCGACGATCGCGAGCCACCAGCCGCCGCGGAACACGAGTCCCCAGCCGACCAGCGGAAGGCCCGCGGCCGCGATGAGCGGCATGTAGGACTGCGAGGGCATGTGGATCGCGTGCTCGCCACCGTGCTCCGAGTGCTCGGTTGCGTGGGCGGCCTCGCCGGCGGCCGGCGCCTCCTGCCCGCCCGAGGGGACGGGGACGAGGCGTCCTTCCTTGTCCTCGACGTACTTACGGTGCCAGAAGTCGTCGAGCGCGTGGACAACGGGGATCTCGTCGAAGTTGTGCTCGGGCGGCGGCGAGGTGATCGTCCACTCGAGCGTCCGCGCATCCCAGGGGTCGTTTCCGGCGATCTGGCCGTGCTTCCGCGTTTTCCAGACGTTGTAGAAGAAGACGAGGAGCGAGACGGCGATCAGGAACGAGCCGAGCGTCGACACGAAGTTCCAGACGTCGAAGCCGTAGCCCTTGGCGTACGTGTAGGTGCGGCGCGGCATCCCCTGCAGGCCGAGGATGTGCATCGGCGCGAACGTCAGGTTGAAGCCGATGACCATCAGCCAGAAGTGCAGCTTGCCGACCTTCTCGTCGAGCAGCTTCCCTGTGATCTTCGGCCACCAGTAGTAGATGCCCGAGAAGAGACCGAGGATCGCTCCGCCGAAGAGCACGTAGTGGAAGTGGGCGACGATGTAATACGTGTCCGTCTGCTGATAGTCGTGCGGCACCAGCGCGTGCGTCACGCCCGACAGCCCGCCCACGGTGAAGTTCGCGATGAAGCCGAGCGAGAACAGCATCGCCGTCGTGAAGCGGATCGACCCGCCGAATAAGGTCGCCAGCCAGTTGAAGATCTTCACGCCCGTCGGAACAGCGATGAACATCGTCGATAACGCGAACGCCGTGTTCGCGACGGGACCGAGGCCGACGGCGAACATGTGGTGCGCCCAAACGCCCCAACCCATGAATCCGATGGCGATGCCGGAGAAGACGACGACCGGGTAGCCGAACAGCGGCTTCCGCGAGAACACCGGCAGCACTTCGGACACGATGCCCATCGCCGGCAGGATCAGGACGTAGACCTCGGGATGACCGAAGAGCCAGAAGAGGTGCTGCCACAAGATCGGATCGCTGGTTCCCTGCGCGGAGCTGAAGAAGCTCGTCCCCAGGGTGCGGTCGAAGAACATCTGGAAGAGCGCGACCGTCAGGACGGGGAGCGCGAACACCAGCAGGAACTGCACGACGAACGTCATCCACACGAACACGGGCATGCGCATCAGGCTCATGCCCGGCGCGCGGAGGTTGATGATGGTCGTCAAGAAGTTGACGGCGGCCACCGTGGACGAGAGGCCGAGGATGATCAGTCCAAGCGAATAGAACGTCATGCCGTGCCCGGGCAGTTGTACGGACAGCGGTGCGTAGCCGAACCATCCCCCATCCGGCGCCTGATTGATGAAGAAGCTGGAGTACAAGAAGATGCCGCCGAACAGGAACGCCCAGTAGGAGAAGGCGTTCAGCCGCGGGAACGCGACATCCCGCGCCCCGATCATGATCGGCATCATGTAGTTGAAGAACGCGGCGCCGAGCGGCATCACGACGAGGAAGATCATCGTGAGCCCATGCATCGTGAAGAGCTGGTTGTACGCCTCCGCGGAGAGCACCTTGCCGTCCGGGCGCGCGAGCTGGACGCGGATCAGCAGCGCCTCGAGGCCGCCGATCACGAAGAACAGGATCGCGGTCGCGCCGTACAGTATCCCGATGCGCTTGTGGTCGACGGTGGTCAACCAGCTCCACACGCCGGTCTTCGCCGTCGGGCGGCGGAAGATGCTCGGTCGGGCGGCGATGCTCGCAGACGTCATGGCGTCATCCTCATGTCAGGCTCATCAAGTAGGCCACGATCGCGTCGATCTGGTCTCGCGTGAGGTTGTAGTCCGGCATCGTCGGGGTGTTCCGGCCAAGAACGGTGCCGGTCAGCGGCTTCATCGCGTTCGGGTTGTCGATCCAGCGGAAGAGATTCTCCGCCGTCATGTCGAAGACTGCGCCGGCGAACGTCGTCCGGCTCGCGAGGTGGGTCAGGTTGGGCGCCGTCGTTCCGGTCACGCCGCCGATGCCGTTCAGCGTGTGGCACTTCGAGCACGTGTCCCGGAAGATCGACATCACCTCGGCGCTGGTCGGCGGCGGCGCCGGACGCAGCTGGCCTTGGACCCAGGCCGCGAAGTCGTCCTCGGTCTTCGCGATCGCGCGCAGGCGCATGTTCGCGTGCGACACCGCGCAGAACTCCGCGCATTGTCCGCGGTAGACGCCGGGGTGCTCGGCCATGACCTTCAGGTGCGTCTCGCGGTTCGGGATCACGTCTTGTTTCCCCGCGAGCTTCGGGATCCAGTAGCTGTGGATCACGTCGGCCGACGTCATCGTCAGGTACACCCAGCGGTCCTCCGGGATGACGAGCTCGTTCGCGGTGCGCAGCGGCTGACCGTCGGGCGTCTTGAAGTCGGTGTACTCGTACTCCCACCACCACTGGTGGCCGGTGATCTTGACGTTGAGAACGTTCGAGCCGACCGGCTTCGCAGCGACGTCGAAGATCGTCAGCACGGTGGGGATCGCGATGCCGGCGAGGAGCGCGGCGGGGAGGATCGTCCAGAAGATCTCGAGACGCTTGTTGCCGTGGATCTGCTTCGGGGCGTCGGCGTCGGAGCGGCGGCGGAAGTGCCACGAGAAGAAGATGACCATGCCCTCGACCAGCACGAAGATCACGACGGCGATCCAGAAGACCGGCCTGAAGAGGTTGTCGGCCTGCCGGGCGACGGGGCCGTCGGGCTTCAGCGTGTCCTGCGGGGCGTTCGCGGCGCACGCGGCGGTCGAGAAGGCGAAGAAGGTGAGGCTGGTCCACAGGGCGCGACGCGACCTGATTGGCTTGCGACCCCTCAAATCTCCTCCCCGCGTGGCGCGGCCGCGAAAGGGTGTATGAGCCGCGTCCGGCAACCGGAATGATTACCACACGGACACCCCGGAAACCAACGCGCGGGGAGGGCGCTCGTGCGCTTGTTCTCGCAGGTAGGAAGGGGTGCGAGCGACGAGCGGGACGGGGTCAAGCGACCAGCCGGTCGACCGCCATCGAAGCGAAGAGCAACGCCAGGTAGATGATCGAGAAACGGAACAGGCTCATGGCGGACCGTATCGTCCCCGACCGCCAGAGCCGGACAGCGTGCCAGACGAACCCGCCGCCCAGGACGAGCGCGCTCGCGAGGTAGAGCGCACCCATCCGTCCGATCGGCGCGAAGGCGATCGTCGCTCCGAACAGGATCAGCGAGTAGAGCAGGATCTGGCGCTGCGTGGACCGGGTTCCGGCGACCACCGGCATCATCGGCACGCCGGCGGCGCGGTAGTCCTTCTCGTACTTCAGCGCCAGGGCCCAGAAGTGCGGCGGCGTCCAGATGAAGATGATCCCGAAGAGAGCGAGCGCGGGGACCTCGACGCGGCCGGTGACGGCCGCCCATCCGACGAGCACCGGGACGGCGCCCGCCGCCCCGCCGATCACGATGTTCTGCGGCGTCGAGCGCTTGAGGCCGATCGTGTACACGAAGACGTAGAAGAGGATGGCCGCGACCGCCAGCAGCGCCGCCAGGATGTTGACGGTGCGCGCGAGCCACACGAACGACACGATCCCGAGGACGATCCCGAACTCGAGCGCCAGCTCGGGCTCGACGCGGTGCGATGGGAGCGGCCGGCGGCGCGTGCGCGCCATCCGTTCGTCGATATCGCGGTCGTAGAAGCAGTTGATGGCGTTGGCGCTCCCGGCGGCGAGCGTGCCGCCGAAGAGCGTCGCGAGGACGAGCCACCCCGACGGAAGACCGCGGGCCGCGATCACCATCGCCGGGACGGTCGTGATCAACAGGAGGATGATGATCCGGGGTTTGGTGAGCTGGAAGTAGACCGGTGTGCGCTCGCGGGCGCGGCGCCAGGAACGTTCGGCGCGCTCGCGGACGGTCGTCGAGGACTCCGGGAAGCACTCGCTCGCGGGTTTCGAAAGGTTGCGGCTGACGAACGCCAGCGACGCGGCCGCGCCCCATGTCAGAGCGCCGAGGGCGACGTGCGCGACGATCGTCGCCTCGGACAGCCGCGACCACACGTTCGCGGCGCCGACCATCACCTGTGCCAGGTACAGGCCGGCGAGCGTCGCGGAGAGGGCACGGACCGCCTTCTCATCGGGTTCGCGCCGCCATGCGCGCCACACGATCGCGAGGACGAGGATCCCCGCCCCGAGCGCCAGCAAGCGGTGCAGGAAGTGCGCCGTCGCGTGGCCGCCGAGCGCCGGGATCAGGCTGCCTTTCATCAAAGGCCAATCCGGGAACGCGAGGCCGGCGTTCTCGCCACGCACGTACGCGCCGACGAGGAGCAGGAGGAACGTCGCCCCGGCGCCCCACGTGGTGAGCCGCGCGTACGACTTGCGGACGACGGCGTCGGTCACGCCCTTCTCGGCGCGGCGCATGCAGAACGTGTTGACGACGGCATACAGCAGCGTCGCGAAGAGGATCATCGCGACCGCGAGGTGGATCGTGACGGTGACCGGCTTCAGGCGCTGCCCGACGACGATCGCCCCGAGGATCGACTGCAGGATCACGAGGCCGAGCGCTGCAGCGACGGGGCGGAAGACGCGCGTCACGTTCCGGTGGTTGCGCCACGCCGCGACCAGCAGAACGCCGATCAGCAGGACGACGACGGTCGCGAAGAAACGGTGCGAGAACTCTATCGCGGTGGTCAGGTTCTCGAGCCGAGGGATCAAGCGGCCATGGCAATGCGGCCAGTCGTCCCCGCAGCCGAGCCCCGATTTCGTGGCCCGGACGAGTCCGCCGACGGCGATGAGGCCGAACGTCGACGCGGCGGTCGCGATGGAGAGCTTCTGGAAACGGGTCACGGTTCCCTCGGTTTCGGCGGCCCGAATGATACTGGAGCCGGAGGGCGAGCGGCCTTCCGCGGCGGTTACGATGCGACCGTGAGAACGCGTTCGAAAGAGGCCGGAAGCGCCCGCGTCGACGACGTCCGAGCCCGCGTGGACGCGGTGCTCGAACGGTTCCTCGCGGCGCGCCGCACCGCCCTCGCCGACGCCGATCCGCTCGCGGCCGAGCTGGTCGACGAGCTCCGTCGCGTCGTGGTCGCGGGCGGGAAACGGCTGCGTCCGTTGTTCTGTTACTGGGGCTTCGCCGCGGCCGGCGGGAAGGACGACGACGAGATCGTCGCCGCCGCGGCCAGCCTCGAGCTCTTGCACACCTTCGCGATCATCCACGACGACGTGATGGATCGCTCCCCGCGCCGCCGCGGCCAAGCCGCGACACACATCGCGCTCGCGCGCGGCGGCGACGCCCACGTCGGAATGTCCGCCGCGATCCTCACCGGCGACCTCGCTCTCGTTCTCTCCGACGAGCTGTTCTGCGACGCCGGCTTCACCGGCGAGCCGTTCATGAGCGCGTTCCGCTGGTACCACCGGATGCGGTCCGAGGTCGTCGCCGGTCAGTACCTCGACATCGCCGCGGCCGGTGGTGTCGCCTCCGAGGACGAGGTGCGGCGCATCGCGCGGCTCAAGTCCGGCGGGTACACGGTGGAGAAGCCGCTGCTGATCGGCGCCGCGCTGGCGAACGCGTCACCGGATGTCGAAGCAACGCTCTCCGCCTACGGCATCGCGCTCGGCGAGGCGTTCCAGCTCCGCGACGACGTGCTCGGGGCCTTCGGCGACGAAAACGTCACCGGCAAGGACGCGCACGGCGATCTGCGCGAGGGCAAGCGCACGCTGCTCGTCGCGCGGGCGTTCGCGGCGGCAGGCGAGGAGGACCGCGCGTTCCTGACCGCACGCCTCGGCGACGAAGCCCTCACGGAGGCCGACGCGACGAGGATCCGCGAGATCATCCGCGATACCGGCGCGCTGGACGCCGTGCTCGCCACGATCGATGAGCTGCGCGGCACGGCGCTCGCGGCACTCGATGCCCGCGTTGTCGGAACGTCGGCCGCCGCCGCCCTGGGCGAGCTCGCCGGCCTCGCGTCGATCCGGGAGTCGTAGGATGGGCGCGATGGGCGCTGCTGCGAAGCTCGCGCGCGTGCGCGAGGATCTGTCGGGCCTCGGCCGCGCGATCGTCGCGTACTCGGGCGGCGCCGACTCCGCGTTC
>JBASRP010000186.1:0-2961 GCA_049273905.1 Actinomycetota bacterium | reverse complement strand
GCTCAAGCCCGTCGAGGACATCGGCGCGACGGCGCACCAGATCGGCGCGACCGGAGACCTCAGCCGGCGCGTGGCGTCCGACCGCACCGACGAGCTGGGACAGCTCGCTCTCGCGTTCAACACGATGCTCGACCGCTTACAGACCGCGCAGGCGACGCTGTCGCGAACCGTGGAGACCCAGCGCAGGTTCGTCGACGACGCTTCGCACGAGCTGCGGACGCCGCTCACGATCATGCGCGGCAACCTCGAGCTCGTCGAGCGCGACCCGTCCATGGCGATCGCCGACCGCGACACGGCGTTGCGCGACGCGATCGCGGAAGCGGAGCGCATGACCCGGCTGATCGACGATTTGCTTGCGCTCGCGCGCGTCGACGCCGGGATGGCGATGCCCGAGGAGCACGTGGCCCTGGCGCCGCTCGTGCGCGCTGTCGCGGATGAGGCCGAGAACGCAGCTGGGAGCCGGACGGTCTCGGTCACGATCGGTTCCGAGACCGCAGGCGTCCGCGGATCGGAGAGCCTGCTCCGGCGCGTTCTCGAGAACCTCACCGACAACGCGATCAAGTACACACACGCGCACGGCTCGATCTCTCTGTCGCTGGTCGAGGAAGACCGAAGCGCGATCCTGACCGTCGCCGACGACGGCGTCGGCATGACCGCCGACGAGGTCGGGCACGTGTTCGACCGGTTCTGGCGGTCGGACGACTCGCGCGAACGTCCCGGCTCGGGGCTCGGCCTCGCGATAGCGAAAGCGGTCGTCGAGGCGCACGGTGGAACGATCGCCGTCGCCAGCGAATCGAACGCGGGAACGACGTTTACCGTCCGGGTGCCGCTTTATCCGGCGGCGGCCCCCTTCTCTCCCCCGCCCGTCCCCGCTACTATCTGAGGCGGATCATGAACAGACGGTGGCTCCTTCCCGTCGCGGCCGCGCTGGTCGCTCTGCTGATCGGCGGCGTCGCGTACTCCGAGACCAAGCCGACGGACAAGGCCGCCGCGCGCGCGAAGCTCTCCAAGCTCGAGACGGCGTTCATGGACCGCCTCGCCAAAGAACTGGGCGTCAGCCCGGCGAAGCTGCGCGAAGCGATCCGCTCCGCCGGCGGTGCAACGCTCGACGACGCGGTCCGGCAGGGGCTCCTCAGCCGCGAGCAAGCCGCGTTCCTGAACGGCCGTCTTTCCGGCGACGAGCTGCAGCTCGGCTTCGGCCTCGGCAAGTTCAAGCACGGCTTCGGGCACGGCCGGTTCAAGAAAGGCCGCTTCGGCGGACTGGCGGCTTTACTCGCGAACGCTCAGGCGAGGATCGCGATGGCGAACGCGTTCGCCAAACAGCTGGGTCTCACGCGAGAGGGCCTGGCGAAGGCGCTCGGTGAAGGCAAAGACCTCGAGGAGCTCATCGAGGCGAAGAACCTGACCGAAGCGAAGATCGGCGCGGCCGTCGCCGCGGCCGCCAAGCCGTACGTCGACCGGCTGGTGCGCGCCGGGACGATCGAGCGGGACGAGGCCACGGATCTGCTGGCCCGTCTCTCCGAAGGTGCCTGGCTCGGGAAGCTGCTCCGGCTCTCACTCTTCACCCGGTAGTCTTCCGCGGCGGTGGCCGACCGCTGCGTCTTCTGTGCGATCGCGAACGGCGAGATATCAGCGCACGTCGTGCTCGACGATGAATTCGTGATCGCTTTCCTCGATCATCGGCCCGTCTTCAAGGGACACGTCCTGCTCGCGCCGAAGCGTCACGTCGAGACGCTGCCCGACCTGCCCCGCGACCTGGTCGAGCCCTACTTCCTGCGAGCGCAGAGCCTCGCGGCCGGGGTGCAGGAGGCTCTCAGCGCGGATGGATCCTTCGTCGCGATCAACAACACCGTGTCGCAGTCGGTGCCGCATCTCCACGTCCACATCGTCCCGCGTCGCCGGAAGGACGGGCTGCGCGGCTTCTTCTGGCCACGCACGAAGTACGCGAACGACGACGAGATGGCGGAGTACGCCGAGAAGATACGAGCAGCCGTCGGCTAGGTGTAGTTCCCGCGGACCTTGTTGACGAGAGTGTCCATGGGGCTCGCTCCATTGAGCGCGGTGTGGGGTCGGTTGTGATTGTAGTTCCAGAGCCACTGATTGAAGGCGGCGTGGCGCTGGGCGTTTGATCGGTAGAGACGTTTGTATGCCCATTCCTCGGCAAGTGTTCGGTTGAAGCGTTCGACCTTGCCGTTGATCCGAGGACGGTAGGGGCCGGTAGTGGTGTGGCGAATGCCGCGGCTGCGGCACGCTTCCTGGAACAGTCGCGAGTCCGTGTAGTTGCGAGCTTCGTCGGTCATGACCCGCTCGATGGTGATACCGATCTCTGCGAAGGCTTTCGCGGCGGCAATCAAGAATTCGGAGCAACTGCCGCCCGTCTCGTCGGCGCGGATCTGGCTGAACGCCAAACGAGAGCAGTCATCAACTGCGGAGTGGATGTAGTCGTAGCCGACCCCCGAGTAGGAGTTGTAGCCGGCAGTTCGTCCAAGTATCCGCCAGCCCCCGCCGGCAGGGATCCGAGCGAGTTTCTTGACGTCGACGTGGACGAGCTCACCTGGTCGGTCCATCTGATAGCGACGGATCGGGATGCCAGTGGGTCGGTCGATGTGCGAGAGCCGTGACAGTCCGTGGCGGCGCAGAACCCCGTAGATCGTCGAGCGCGGCATCCCCAGAATCCCAGCCAACTGATGCGGCCCGACCTTCGCTCGACGACGAGCCCCCAAGATGCGTTGCACCGAACGCGGCGGCAGTGCGGTCGGACAGCTCCTGGGCCGCGAGGAACGATCCTCCAGGCCGGCAGGACCCTCAGCGCGGAATCGTCGCAGCCACTTATAGACCGTCGCGCGAGACACACCCGCCGCGTCTGCCACCGACGCCGGCGACCAACCCAACCTCACAACCCGATCGACCAGCACACCTCGACCAAACGGGGTCAGGCGAGCATTACGATGAGCCACGAGA
>JBASRP010000180.1:0-7949 GCA_049273905.1 Actinomycetota bacterium | reverse complement strand
CGGCTCTCCTAGGGGTCCGCGCGGCGTCCGGGGGGAGGACCCGCGATGACACGAAGGAAACTCGTCATGTCCCTGGCCGGGATCGCCGTGCTGATTCTGGTCGCCGCGGCGTGCGGCAACGGCGGCGGATCCGGCAGCAACGAGGCTCTCAAAGGCCTGACCGGCTCGATCAACGTCGACGGCTCGAGCACCGTCTACCCGATCAGCCAGGCAGTCGCCGAGGAGTTCGGGAAGGACGCGTCCAAGGTCAAGGTCACGATCGGCGAATCGGGGACCGGCGGCGGGTTCGAGAAGTTCTGCCGCGGCGAGATCGACATCAGCGACGCGTCGCGCCCCATCAAGGACGAAGAGAAAGCGAAGTGCACTGCAGCAGAGATCGAGTTCACGGAGCTCAAGATCGCGATCGATGGGCTCTCGGTCCTCGTCAACCCCCAGAACACCTGGGTCGACTGCCTGACGAAGGACGAGCTCAAGAAGATCTGGGAGCCGAAGAGCAGGGTGAAGAACTGGAGCCAGGTCCGCGCGGGGTTCCCGAACAAACCCTTGACCTTGTACGGACCCGGGACGGCCTCCGGCACCTTCGACTACTTCACCAAAGAGATGGTCGGAGAGGAGGGCGCAAGCCGCTCCGACTACACGGCGAGCGAGGACGACAACGTCCTGGTGACCGGCGTCGCCGGTGATGCCAACGCGCTGGGTTACTTCGGGTTCGCTTACTACGAGCAGAACACCGAAAAGCTGAAGGTCATCGGCGTAGACAGCGGCACCGGTTGTATCAAGCCCTCCAAGGAGACGATCGAAGGCGGCACGTACAAACCGCTATCGCGGCCCTTGTTCATCTACGTCGCGAAGAAGTCGGTCGCCAAGGAGCAGGTGAAGTCGTTCGTCGACTTCTACCTCGAGAACGTGAACGACCTCGTCCCGGATGTCGGCTACATCGCGCTTCCGTCGAGCGAATTCTCGGCGACAGAACAGACCTGGTCGGCGGCGGCGGCCTAGGTTCCGGAGACGCTAGTGGCGACGTCGTCGCTGACGCTCAAGCGGCGCCGCACCGGGGAGCGCGTCATCAAAGGCGCGCTCCTCGCGTGCGGCGTCGTGTCCGTCGCGACCACGATCGGGATCGTTCTCACGCTGCTGTTCGAAACGGTGTCGTTCTTCCGGGTCATCCCGATCAAGGACTTCTTCACCGGGACGCACTGGGGCCCGACGTTCAAGCCGGCCAGCTTCGGCGTCTTGCCGTTGATCACGGCCACGCTGCTCATCGCCGCGATCGGCGTTGCCGTCGCTTTCCCGCTGGGGCTCGGTGCGGCGATCTTCCTGTCCGAGTTCGCGAGTCCGCGGACACGGAAGATCATCAAACCCATCCTCGAGGTGCTGGCCGGGATCCCGACCGTCGTCTTCGGGTACTTCGCGCTGACCTTTGTCTCGCTTACGTTCTTCCGATCGTTCATCCCCGGACCGGACGGAACGCTCCTTCCTCCGTTCAACGCGCTGTCCGCGGGTGTGGTCGTCGGGATCGCGATCGTGCCGATCATCGCGTCGATCTCTGAGGACGCGATGCGCGCCGTTCCGCAGGGCCTTCGCGAGGCGGCCTTCGGGATGGGAGCGACCAAGCGAACGGTCGCGATGAAGGTGGTCGTACCCGCAGCGCTATCCGGCATCGCCGCCGCGTTCATCCTCGGACTCTCGCGCGCGATCGGGGAGACGATGATCGTTGCGATCGCGGCGGGGGGGAACCCGAACCTTTCGGCCGACCCGCGCGAGAGCATGGGCACGATGACCAAGTACATCGTCGACGTGTCCCTCGGGGACACGCCGGCCGGATCGGTCGTCTACAAGACCATCTTCGCCTTGGGGTCCACGTTGTTCGTCATGACCCTCGGGTTGAACCTCATCGCCACGCGCATCGTGCGTCGCTTTCGGGAGCGGTACGAATGAGCGCCGCGACCGACGCGATCTCCCGGAGCATCGCAACCGGGAGGAACGCCGAGCGCAGTCTGCGCGCTCTCGTGTTCCGGGTCGCGCTCCTTTTCTGCCTGCTGATCGGCCTCCTGACACTCGTGACCTTGCTCATCGACGTCGTACGAGACGGCGCCGGACGGGTGAACGGGACGTTCCTCAACAGCCTCGATTCGCGATTCGCCTCCCGGGCGGGGATTAAGCCCGCGCTCGTCGGCTCACTGTGGCTCATGGGGCTCGTTGCCGTCATATCGTTTCCCGTCGGTGTAGGCGCGGCGGTGTACCTCGAGGAGTTCGCGCCGAAGAACCGCCTCACGCGTTTGATCGAGCTGAATGTTCTCAACCTCAGCGCGGTCCCCTCGATCATCTACGGCCTGCTGGGGCTCGCGGCGTTCGTTCGCTTCGCACATCTCGGGCGCACGATCCTGGCGGCGGCGCTCACGCTCGTGCTGTTGAGCTTGCCGATCATCATCGTGTCGGCGCGCGAAGCCATCCGCGCGGTGCCTCCGTCGATCCGTCAGGGCGCGCTCGCGGTCGGTGCAACCGAATGGCAAGCCGCGTGGTACCAGACGCTCCCTGCGGCTTTGCCGGGGATCCTGACCGGCATGATCCTCGGCTTGTCGCGCGCGATCGGAGAGGCGGCGCCCCTGATCACGTTGGGCGCACTCACCTACACGAGCTTCGTCCCGAGCGGTCCCCTGGACCGCTTCACGGCGATGCCGATCATCATCTTCAACTGGGTGAGCAGGCCCGGACGTGGGTTCACCCAGAACGCTGCCGCCGGGATCCTCGTCCTTCTCGTGGTCCTTCTGGCGATGAACGCGGCCGCGGTCGTCCTGAGGAACCGGTATGAGCGGCGCTGGTGAGGAACGGGAGGGAGCGATCTTGACGGCGGCAACGATGAAGGGACTCGAAAGACCTGGCAGTATCTTGGGCGTGCGGATCGAAACCGGCGCCGTCGAAGACCTCCCTGAGGTGCGCGAGACGGTCTTCCGGCTCGAAGACGTGTCGGTCGCGTACGACGGACGCGACGCCGTTCGCGCGGTCACGTTGGACATCCCCGCCCGGCAGATCACCGCGATAATTGGGCCGTCCGGATGTGGGAAGAGCACGCTGATCCGCACCTTCAACCGGATGAACGACCTTATCCCGGGCGCGAGCGTCGCCGGCCGCGTCCTGTACCACGGAGAAGACCTCTACGCGCGCGACGTCGATGCCGTGGAGGTTCGCCGGCGCATCGGCATGGTCTTCCAGAAGCCGAACCCGTTCCCGAAGTCGATCTTCGACAACGTCGCGTTCGGTCTTCGCGTCCACGGGATGACCGACAACCTCGACGACCGCGTCGAGCAAGCGATCCGACGCGCGGCTCTGTGGGACGAGGTCAAGCAGGATCTAAAGAAGAACGCGTACTCGCTCTCCGGCGGCCAGCAGCAACGCCTGTGCATCGCGCGCGCTATCGCGGTGAACCCGGATGTCATCCTGATGGACGAGCCCTGTTCCGCGCTCGATCCGATCGCGACGGCCAAGATCGAAGACCTGATGCGCGAGCTGCGCAGCAGCTACTCGATCGTCATCGTGACGCACAACATGCAGCAAGCGGCGCGGGCGTCGGACATGACCGCTTTCCTGACGGCGGAGACCGACGAGAAGGGCGAGCACCGCACGGGCGTCCTCGTCGAGTTCGATAGGACCGAGAGCATCTTCACGAATCCCTCGGACGAACGCACCGAGGCCTACATCACGGGACGGTTCGGCTGATGGTGCAGGCCCGTCGTCATTTCCACGAAGAGCTCGACACGCTCGAGGTCGACGTCCACGGAATGGGTGAGCTGGCGGATCGCGCGCTCGGCCAGGCGATGGAATGCCTCGAGCGCGACGACCTCGATCTCGCCGACCGAGTGATCGCCGGCGACGATGATCTGGATAACCGCTACATATCGCTCGAGCGTCGCACGCTCGAGCTTCTCGCGTTGCAAACGCCCGTCGCCGTGGACCTGCGCCTCATCTCCGTCATCCTGCATACGAACCTGCACCTCGAGCGCGTCGGCGACATGGCGGTCAACATCGGCAAGATCGTGAAGGTCGTGCACGGGCTTCCCCGAAACGAAACCATCCTGACAACCCTGTACGAGATGGGCGGCATCGCGCGGCACATGTTGCGCGCGGCGATGGAGGCATTCGCGCGTCGCGACCTCGACCTCGCGCAGCAGCTGCCGGCCATGGACGACCCCATCGACCGCCTGAACCGCGGGATGTACCGCGAGGTGGCGTCCTGCGCCTGGGATCCCCAGATGCTCGAATGGGCCATCCGGATGATGGTCGTCTCCCGGCAGCTCGAACGGATCGGCGATCATGCGGTCGACATCGCCGAGCAGGTCGCGTTCCTGCTGACCGGTGAGTTCAAGGAGTTTACGGATGCCTCGCATCCCGACGTCATCGAAGGACTCTGAGTGATCCTCCTCGTCGAGGACGAGGCGTCGCTCGCCGAATCGGTTCGTTACAACCTCGAACGGGAAGGCTTCCGGGTCACCGTGGCGCCCGACGGCCGGGCGGGGCTCGAGAAGTTTCGCGCAGAGCACCCGAGCCTCGTCGTCCTCGATCTCATGCTCCCCGAGATGTCCGGGCTCGACCTCTGCAAGCTGATCCGCGAGGAGTCGCAGGTCCCGATCATCATGCTGACCGCGAAGGACGCGGAAGCCGACAAGGTCGCGGGGCTCGAGCTTGGCGCCGACGACTACGTGACGAAGCCGTTCTCGATGCGCGAGCTGGTGTCGCGCGTCCGGGCGCAGCTGCGACGCGCCGGGATGACCGGAACGGTCGCGGGGAACGAGGTTCTCTCCGGAGGTCCGGTCGTGCTGGACCCGGAGCGACACGAGGTGCGCGTCCGAGGAGAGCTCGTCGGGCTACCGCCCAAGGAGTTTTCGCTGTTGCACCTGCTGCTGGCTCGCAAGGGACGGTTGGTGGCGCGCCACTTCATGCTCGAGGAGATCTGGGGTCCGGATTACTTCGGGGATACAAAAACCCTCGACGTGCATGTGAAGCGCGTCCGGGAAAAGGTCGAAGAGGATCCCCGGCAGCCCAAATTCATCGTGACCGTGCGGGGCTTGGGCTACAAGTTCGTCGAGTCGTGAGGCGTCAGGACACCAGCGCGATCACACGATAAGTGCCGGCGGCGATGAGAGCCGCGACGGGAATCGTCACCACCCACGCCCAGACGATGCGACCGGCGATCCCCCAGCGAACGGCGGATAAACGGCCGGTCGAGCCGACGCCGACGATGGCCCCGGTAATGGTGTGCGTCGTCGACACGGGAATCCCGAGATGAGTTGCGAGGAACAACGATCCCGCGGCGGCGGTCTCCGCTGAGAACCCGCCGACGGGCTTCAACTTCGTGATCCTGGTTCCGAGAGTCTTCACGATCCGCCAACCGCCGGCGAGCGTCCCCGCGGCGATCGCGGTGTGTGCCATCAGAACGATCCAGATGGGAATGGGTAGGTCCTTGCCAGTTTGTGTCAGGTATCCCGTGCCGACGAGTAGCGCGGCGATGATGCCCATCGTCTTCTGGGCGTCGTTGCCACCATGCCCGAGCGAATAGGCAGCCGCGGACGCGAGCTGCAAGCGGCGGAACCACGAGTCGACGCGTCCGGGCTGGGATCGTCGGAAGATCCACAGCAACGACAGCATCACGATGAACCCCGCCACGAACCCGAAGGTCGGCGAGATGACGATGAAGAAAGCCGTCTTCCGGACGCTCTCGGCGTTGAGGACGTGCCATCCCGCCTTCGCGATCCCTGCGCCGCCGAATCCTCCGATGAGCGCGTGCGACGACGAGGTCGGAAGCCCGAGGCGCCAGGTGATCAGGTTCCAGGTGATCGCTCCGGCAAGTCCGGCGAATACCACCGCCTCCGAGACGATCCCCGATTCGGGCCGAACCGTCTTGCCGACTGTGTCGGCGACGTGCGTGCCGAAGATCAGGAAAGCGATGAAGTTAAAAGCGGCCGCCCACATCACGGCTACCCGCGGAGAAAGGACGCGCGTCGAGACGACGGTCGCGATCGAGTTCGCCGCATCGTGGAACCCGTTCGTGTAATCGAAGAACAGCGCGATCGCGATGATGAAGATGACGGCCGTGAGTTTCATCGCTCTCCGCGAAAAAGAGGCGTCATCGGGTTCGTCGCAGGATCAAGCGTTTTTGAGGACGACCGCCTCGATGGCGTCGGCGATCTTCTCACATTGGTCGATGGCCGCTTCGACCTCGTCGTAGATCTCTTTCCACTTCAGGACGTCCATCGCCTTGTACTGTCCGTTGAAGAGCTCGGCGACGGTGCGGCGGAAGATCTTGTCGCCCTCTTTCTCGATCTCGTGAACTCGAGCCCAGAGCGGCTCGAGACCCTTGAAGGTCTCCAGCGGGCGCAAACACTCCGTGACGGCCTCGCAGGCGCGGATCAAGACGTCGCATTGCTCGCGCATCGCCTCGGTGGGCTTTTCGACGTTGTGGAGGACGAGCATGTCGGCGGCCGCCTCGATGTAGTCCATCACATCGTCGATCCCCGCGGCGAGCGTGTGGATGTCCTCGCGATCGAGGGGTGTCACGAAGCTCGAGTTCAGCGTGTTGATGATCTCGCGGGTGATCGCATCGCCGTTGTGCTCGGCGTCGACGACGGCCTTGTGCGAGGTTTTGGGGTCGGAGAAATCGTCGATCATGCCTTTCAGCAAGCGGGCTCCCTCGACCATGTTCTCCGACGCGCGGACGAACTGTTCGAAGAAGGCTTTCTCCCGGGGGATGAACCTCAAGCGCATGGGATGTTCCCTTTCACGGCCCTGGCGGAAGTCGCGCGCATTCTCACCGTGGACTTTGGCGACCGCAAATCGACGCGAGCACGGAGTAAGGGGCGCATAGAGTCAAGAGGTTCGCAGGACGAACAGCTCGTTCGTCGCCGATCCCGCTCCCCACACCTCACCGGTACGGCCCAGCAGCTGCCGGACGGCCGCCCCGGGGCTCGGCCAGGGGAACGTGCGGAACCGCGCCGTCGCCGGCTCGAACCGCACGAGCGCGTTCGCGCCGAAGTCGCTCAGCCACACGATGCCGAGGTCATCGACGTAGACCGCGTACGGCTGCGAAGCGCGGTGCGGGAGTCGCCACTCGCGCCATGTCTTCCGGTCGGGGTCGTACATGCCGACCCGCGCCACGTTCCACTCGCTCACGAAGATGCGGCCGTTCGGATCGGACCACACGCGCCGCGCGCCTTGCCCGCGGGTCGGCGGCCGGAGGACCGTCGCCTTACCCGTCGCTACGTCTATCCGCGCGATGTAGCTGCCGGCGAGCGACGCGAAGTAGATGTCGCCTTCCGGCGTCGCCGTGATCCCGTACGGGCCGCGTCCGCCGGGCGCGTCGTACACGCGCATCCGTCCCGTGAGCACGTCGAGGCTGCCGTAGACGCCGGCCTGCCCGGTGAACCACAGGACGCCGCGTTGGTCGAACGCCGCGGTGTTGAGGTTCACGTTCGGACGCGACGCGGGTAGACGGTAGACCTTCACCCGTTCAGTCTGCGGGTCGACCCGCACGATCGCGTTGAGTCCGCCGTCGGTGACCCACGGCGCGCCGTCCGGCCCGACGATCACGCCGTGGGGCGCCGATCCGGCGCCGAGCCGGATGTGCTTCGTCTTGCCGGTATCCGGATCCAGCCGGCCGAGTGTTCCGGCGGCCTGCGCCGTGTACCAGACGGTCCCGTCTGGTGCGGGTGCAACGTCGTGCGGGTGCGAGCCGTTCGGGACGCGGTAAACGCGGAACGTCGAGGTACCGGTCTGCGTTGGGGTCGGGCTCACACTCGGGGGGCTCGACGCCGAGGGCGACGGCGAGGACGCGCGCGGCTTGCCGGCATCGTTCGTGCACGACCCGATGGCCAGCACCAAGACCGCGGCCGTGAGGAGCTTTCGCCCGAGCACGGGTCCAGTCTAGGCGGCGCGGTTCTTAGCGACCGACGCCCGCG
>JBASRP010000175.1:0-2201 GCA_049273905.1 Actinomycetota bacterium | reverse complement strand
GTTCATCTCGCTCGGGCTGATCGGCGAACTCGTCATCCGCTCCTACTATGCGGCGCGCGGGCGCCATGCGTACCACGTGCGGCGGGCGCTCACCGGCTGCGCGCCGGGCCGGCACGTCTGCGGCTCGGAAGAGCCGATCCGTCTGCCCTGACCAGGGGATCCGCCCTTCCATCGGACTGTTAACGGCGCTTTCACCGCACCGAAACCTCCCCGAAATGCGCGTGTGCGACCATGCTCGCGAGGAGGTGGTCGAGGTGGAACTGATCGTAGGAGCGCTCGTCGCGATCATGGACGAGGACGGCGATCCCGAGATCCGCGCATCCGACTTCGACGAGGTCCTCGCGGCGCGCTGCACGTCGCTCTAGCCAGGCCTTTCGAAAGTTCGCTCTCGGGGTCCGCTCACCCCAGACGCCGGGGCGCCCGCCAAGCGGGCGTCCCGGCCGCGCTTTCCGAGGTCGTGTCCACGTCTCGGACCTGGTGGTTAGAAGGATTTACGAGCCTGAAACATTCGGGAAAACGCCCGGTAACACCCAGGGCCTACCCTCGGGACATGATGGGAACGCTGACACAACCCAACGGGAGCCTGGCGCTGGGGTCGCTGGAGGTCGATACGGAGAGTTATCGGGCGTTGCTCGCGGGACGGATCCTCGCGCTCTCCCGTTCCCAGGTCGAACTACTGGCGATCCTCATCGCGAACCGCCACCGGGTCCTGTCCCGCACCGAACTGTCCAAGGCTTTGGGGCTCATCCGTCCGCGGTCGGTCGACGTGCTCCTTTCGGGGCTCCGCCGCGAGATCGGTCGCCCCTTCGTCCGCAACGTCCGTAGCCGCGGCTGGATCGTCGAGCCTCCCGCGCTGGCGCAGTAGCACGTGGACGTCGGAGAACTTCTCCTTCGGCTCGCCGTCGCGCTCCTCGCGGCGCGCGTGGCCGCCGAGATCGCGGAACGCCTCCGCCAGCCCGCGGTCCTGTTCGAGATCGCCGCCGGCGTCATCCTCGGACCGTCGCTCCTCGGCCTCGTGCACGGCGAGGAAACGATCCGCATGCTCGGCGAGCTCGGCGCTGTGCTGCTGCTGTTCGAGGTCGGTCTCCACATGGACCTCCGCGAGCTCGGTCGCGTCGGGCGCTCCGCTCTCCAGGTAGCAGCGATCGGCGTGGTGACACCGATGGTGCTCGCGTATCCGGTCTTGCGGGCCCTCGACGTGTCGCCGCGCATCTCGATCTTCCTCGCCGCCGGTATCACGGCGACGAGCGTCGGTATCACCGCGCGCGTCTTCAGCGACCTACGCGCGCTTGCCTCGACCGAGGCACGGACGGTGCTCGGCGCCGCCGTCGCCGACGATGTCGCCGGACTCGTGATCCTCGCGATCGTTGTCGGCGCCGAAAGCGAGAGCGGCGTCGCGGTCGGGTCGCTCGCCGGAACGATCGGTTTCGCATTGCTGTTCCTCGTCGCCGCGACGGTCATCGGCGTCTGGCTGGTCCCTCGGGTGATCGGGCGTCTGTCGCGCGCGTCGCGGACCGACGGAACGTCGATGATCCTCGCGCTCGTCGTCGCGCTCGCGCTTGCCGGCGCCGCGTCCGACGTGAAGCTGGCACCGGTGGTCGGAGCCTTCGTCGCGGGGCTCGCCGTCGGACCGAGCGGGCGTCGCGATGAGATCCAGCGGCGTCTGCAGCCGATCGGCCACATGCTGATCCCGCTCTTCTTTCTCTACATCGGGATCGACACGGAGTTGAAGTCTTTCACGCAGGGCCGCGTCCTCCTGATCGCCGCGGCACTGACCGCGATCGCCGTGATCGGCAAGATCGTTGCCGGGCTCGGCGTGAAGCGCGGCTCGGCCGACCGCTTGCTCGTCGGTATCGCGATGATCCCGCGCGGCGAGGTAGGGCTAATCTTCGCCAGCATCGGCCTGTCGCAACACTTCCTGGATCCGCGATCGCACTCGATCCTCGTCGTGACGGTGATGGCATCGACGGTCGTTTCGCCGGCGCTGATCCGCGCCCGCGTCCGGCACGTGCGTCGCGCGGAAGCCCGCGGCGCAGTCTCGGAGGAGCCGGCCGGTGGCTGGCTGCGCCTCACCGGCGACGGGGTCGAATTGGCAGCGGAACCGCCTGTTTCCCTGGCGCCGTCGGTCGGACTCGAGGCCGCGGTCGCCGCCGCGTCGCGCCGCCCGGGCGCGCGGTTGATGCAGTGGCTCTCCGAGCTTC
>JBASRP010000171.1:0-8377 GCA_049273905.1 Actinomycetota bacterium | reverse complement strand
GGGGTGACGTCCGCGCTCGAGAGCCTCGCGCGCCGTGTCGATGCGCCGGTCGCCGGGCGGACGGCGGGGACGCGGGAGCGTTTCGACCCGCACGCGGAAGCGGCCGTCTACTTCTGCTGCATCGAGGCGATCCGCAGCGCCGCGCGACGCGCCGGTCGCTCGCGGATCGACGTGAACCTCACGATCGACGACGAGTGGGTCACGTTCGAGGTTCGCGACCGCGTGCACGGCCTGACGACGGCCGCACTCACGGGCGCCGACCTGCAGGCGATCGTCGACCGCGTCGAGGCCGTCGGCGGCTGGATGGAGGTGCGGTCGGCGCCGGAGGGGACGACGGTGTCCGGCCGGGTTCCGGCTCAGCCGTTCGCGGCGGCCCAGACCGCTTCGAGCTTGTCGGGATCGAACGCCGACTTCGTCGCGTAGGCGAAGGCGCCGCACTCGGCCGCCCGGCCCGCCAGCTCGTCCTCGGCGTAGGTCGACAGCAGCATCACCTTCGTCGCCGGCCGGTCCCGCAGGATGCGCCGCGTCGCTTCGACCCCGTCGATACCCGGCAGGTTCACGTCCATCAGCACGAGGTCGGGTGCCTCGGCTTTGGCCATCGCGACGGAGTCCTCGCCGGTCTCCGCTTCGGCGATGACCTCGAACCCGTCGACGGCCTCGACGACCTCGCGCGCCACGGACCGGAAGGGCTCCTGGTCGTCGACGATGAGAACGCGCACGGTCATGACGTTCCCGTCTCCGCGAGGAACAGAAGTACGGCTTTCACGCGGCGGTGAACGTCCTTCTCGGCCGAGAGATCGAGCTTCGAGAAGATCGCGTTGATGTGCCGCTCGATCGCGCGCTCGGTGAGAGTCAGGCTCGCCGCGATCCCCGCGTTGTTCTTCCCTTGCGCCATCTCGCCGAGGACCTCGCGCTCGCGATCGGTCAGGCGGTCGACCGGCGAGTCCGCGACGCGCGAGCGTGCCGAGACGAGCCCCTCGACGATCCGCGGGTCGATCACCGAGCCGCCGCGCGCGACCTCGCGGATCGCGCCGACGAGCTGATCCAGATCGGCGACCCTCTGCTTCAGCAGATACCCGCGGCCGCGGGCGCCGCCCTCGAGCAGTGCCAGCGCGTATTCGGGTTCGTCGTACTGGCTGAGCACGAGCACGGCGGCGTCGGGCGCCGTCTCCCGGAAGCGTTCGGCCGCCCGCACACCTTCATCGGTCTTCGTCGGCGGCATGCGGATGTCGGTCAAGACGACGTCGGGCTTCTCGCGCTCAACGGCCTCGATGAGCTGATCGAGATCCGCGCAGGTGGCGACGACGTCGACGTCCGGTTCGGCGGCCAGCAGCTCTTTGACGCCCTCGCGGATGAGGAAGTCGTCTTCGGCCATCACGACGCGGATCGGCACGGCTCGAAGGATACGGGCGTCAGGGTGGCGCTGCCTGTCTAGCTGCGGCGCCGGGGTTTGCGGGCCGGCGCGGCGCCGGCCAGAGCCTCTTCGGCTTCCTCGACGACCTCGACGAGAGTCTCTTTCGCTTCGACCGCCGAGTCGGCCGTCTGCGCGCCGGCGAGGAACACCGAGCGCAACAGGTCGTCGCGGCCGCGCAGGTCCTCGGCCGGACCGCTGAAGCGAACCTCGCCGCGTTCCAGGAAGTAGGCGCGCGACGCCATGTCGAGCGCGAGGTCGACGTGCTGCTCGACGATCACGACCGCCACGCCTTCCGCGTTGAGGCGGCGCACGGTCTCGAGGAGCTCGCCGACGACCTTCGGCGCCAGCCCGAGCGAGAGCTCGTCGATCAGCAGGAGCTTCGGGTCCATCACGAACGACTTCGCGAGCGTGAGCATCTGCTGCTGTCCGCCCGACATCGTCCCGGCGATCTGGCGGCGGCGCTCGGCCAGGATCGGGAACATCTCGAGCGTCCGGTCGATCATCTGTTTCTTCTTCGCGCGGTCGCGCCCGTAGAGGAAGCCGGCCATCTCGAGGTTCTCGAAGACGGACATGCCGGGGAACACGCCGCGCCCGCCGGGCATCTGCACGATGCCGCGCCGGACGATCTCGGCCGGACGGTGGCCGCTGATACGTTCGCCGTTCCATTCCACGTGACCGAGAGCGGGTTTCAGGACGCCGGAGATCACGCGCAGGATCGTCGTCTTGCCGGCGCCGTTGGTCCCGAGCAGCGCCACGATCTCGCCGTCGCCGACCTCGAGCTCGATGTCGAACAGGACGTGGATCGGCCCGTAGAACGCGTGGACGCCGGAGAGCTTAAGCACCGGGGTACTCCTCGCGGCGCGTGCGGCCGAGATACGACTCGAGAACGAGCGGGTCGGCGGCGACCTCCTCCGCCGTGCCTTCGGCGATGACCTTGCCGAAGTCCAAGGCGTACACCCGCTCGGACGTCCCCATCAGCAGGCCCATGTCGTGCTCGATGAGGAAGATCGCGCAGCCGATGTCGTCGCGCACGCGCTTCAGCAGCGGGCCGAGCTGCTCGACCTCTTTCTGCTGGATTCCCGTCGCCGGCTCGTCGAGCAGCAACACCTTCGGCCGGAGGGACAGGACCGTCGCGAGCTCGAGGAACCGTAGCGTTCCGTAGGAGAGCTCCCAGGGGAACCGGTTGCGCCAGGGCCGCAGGTCGATCATCTGCAGCATCTTCTCGACGAGCTCGTGTGCCTCTTCTTCGTCGCGCCGCCACGACGGCAGGCGGAGCATCGCCGCGATCGGGCTCGCGCGCAGATGCCGGTGCTGAGCGGCGAGCAGGTTCTCCTCGACCGTCAAGCCCCGGAACAGGCGCACGTGCTGGAACGTGCGGCCGAGCCCGGCGGCGACGCGCTCGTACGGGAACAAAGTCTGGATCTCGGTGCCGTCGAGCACCACGCGGCCCGTCTGCGGCTTGATGAAACCGGAGATCGCGTTGAACAGCGTCGTCTTCCCGGCACCGTTGGGACCGAGGAGCCCGACGATCTCGCCGGGCCGGATGCTCATCGAGACGTTGTCGAGTGCAGTGATGCCGCCGAAGCGGACGGATAGCCCGTGGGTGGCGAGGACGCCGTCGCGCGCCGCGCTCGCGTCGCGCCGAAGCTCTTCCGCGGTCGCCGCCATCAGGACTTCGACCCGAAGTGGATGATCAACCACACGACGAAGATGTTGGAGCCGACCGTCACGACGGTGATCGGGATGTGGCGAGACGGCTCGGTGCGGATGCGCTCGGCCTGGATCTTGACGACCTGCACCAGACCGCCCGGCCGGAAGATCAGGAAGATGACGAGCACCGCGGCTGCGTATACGCCCAGGTACGCGAACAGCTTCTCCGCGCCCTGGAAGACCTGCTGCTGCGTGATCAGCGCCGTGGCGCCGAGGAACGCGCCGAAGGCAGAGTCGATCCCGCCCACGACCGCCCACACGACAAGCAACAGTGACGAGATGTCGATGTAGGGCGACTGGAAGCCGCTGGGCGCCACCTGGTTCAGCAGCGCCAGGTAGAACGCGCCGCCGACGCCGGCGATCGCGCCGCCGATCACGAGGGCGGTGAGCTTCGCCTTGGTGGCGTTCATCCCGAGCGCTTGGGCCTCGCGCTCGTTGTCGCGCACGGCCAGCATCGCGCGTCCCGCGCGCGACCCCTTGAGCCCGTGCACCATCCAAACGAGCACCAGAGCGACGATCATCGTCAGCGCGTAGAACGGGAAGCTGGCGGTGAAGTCGAGAGGCCCGAGCTCGGGACGCGCGATCGTGTGCCCGGCCTGCCCGCCGGTGAAGTTCCCCCACTTGAACAGCGTCTCACCCATCGCCTGCGCGAACGCGAGCGTCGCGATCGCGAGGTATAGGCCGCGCAGCCGTACCGACGCCGCCCCGACGGCGACGCTGACCGGCACCGTCGCGAGCGCCGCCAGCGGAACGGCGAGCCAGAACGGCCAGCCCCACACCGAGACGGCGAGGCCGGTGGTGAACGCGCCGACGCCGACGAACGTGAACGGCATCAGCGAGATCAGCCCGGCGTAGCCGGTCACGACGACGATCGACAGCTCGAGCATCGCCCACACGGCGATGTACGCGCCGATGTACATCCAGAACGTTCCGAACGCGACCGGGATCAGCCCGAGGCCCAGCAGGATCCCTCCGCTGATGACCTGGCGGCGCGTGAGCGCCGGCGCGCGCAGCGCGAAACCGCGCGTGCGGACTTCGGGTTCGGCCAGGGCCGTCTCGGCGGTGGTCATGCCTCGAGGGCCTCCTGTTCGGCGCGCACGACGAAGAACCGTTCGGTATGCAGCAGCAGCAGTACGACGATGAATATCGCCGCGATCACGGTGCGGAGCCCTCCCCACGGGGACGGCGCCAGGATCAGCATCTCCTGTGAGAGACCGAAGACGAAACCGCCGATCACCGCCAGCGGAAGGTTGACCAGACCGCCGACCAGAGCGGCGCCGAACGACGGGATCAGGTAGATGCCGAACGGCGTGATGTCGGACGAGATGATGACCCCGCCGCGATTCCCGGCCGAATGCGGGATGATCAGCAGCAGCGCCAGACCGGCGAGCGCAGACCCGATCGCCCAGGCGATCATCGAGTAGCGATGCTCGTCGATCCCCGCGAGCGACGCCGCTTCACGGTTCTGCGCCACCGCACGCAACGCGCGGCCCGTGCGCGAGTACCGGAACCACGGCAAGAATGCGAGCGCGATCACGACCGCAGTCGCCGCGGCGATGACCTGCGTCGAGAGCAACGCGGCGTCGCCGACCTTGATCCGCGACACCGGGAGCCAGGCGGGCACGATGGTCGTGGACTCGAAACCGAAACCCATCGCCGCGGCGGCGACGAAGAACTGCGCGACGCCGAGCGCGATCAGGATCAACACGATCTGATTCGTGCGTTTCACGTAACGGAACACGACCCGGTACGAGACGGCCCCGATCCCCGCGCAGACGGCGATCGCGATGGCGGCCGCGACCGGCGTCGACATGTCGAGCTTCGTCGTGAGCAAGAAGTAGACGACGATCCCGGAGAGACCGATCCCCCAGTGCGCGAAGTTCGTAACGCCCGTCGTCCGGTAGATCAGCACGAGACCGAGCGCGAGCAGCGCGTACACCGCGCCGCGCGCGAGGCCGAAGGACGCGACCTCGACGACCGGAAGATTCGACGCGGCGAGTACCAAGGTCAGTCCTTGAGGAAGGCTCGATAGGCCCAGCTCACGGCCGGGAACGGCGGTGTTCGTGCCAGCGCCTGCGCCCAGGGGTACCGCATCGACCAGCGGCCACCGACGGCCAGGAGTCCGAGCGCCGAGAAGAGCACGATCGTCAGAAGCGGCCACGGACTGCCGGCCAGCTCCCGCACGACGAACCGGGCCTGCCCGACGGGCTGCACCGGCGCGGTGACGCCTGGGGGCGTGAGCGTCCCCGGCGGCGTGATCGACGGCGTCAGCGGCGGCGGGAGGTGCGGTAGCGGCGGGAATGGCGGGAGGGCGAAGATCGGACCGCGTCCGACGGCCGCGTCGAGGATCGCACCCGCGACGTAGATGACCTGCGCCGGGAAGAGCTTGCCGCCGAGGCTCAGCTTGCAGCCGTCCTTCGCGATCGACTCGGCGGGGTTCCGTCCGGCGCCCACGCAGAACTGGTCGCGCGCGTCCCCGATCGCGCCGCGCACGTCGGCCAGCGGCTCCTCGTGCGCGAACGGATCCTCGGGGATCGGCAGCTCGTTCAGCGACGTCTTCACCGCGAGGAACAGGCCCGGCGCCCGCACCGTCAGCTGGTGCCCGTCCGGGCTCTCCTGCACCACGGGCGCGGTGATCCCGAGGAAGGACCCGTCCCCTAGGTCGATCACCTGGTTGCCGGTGAGCGCCGGCAGCTTCACACCGAAGATCGTGAGGCCGAGAGCCTCGGTCTTCGCGGCAACCTTCAATCCCTTCTGTGTGCCGTCCGACGAGAACGAGATGATCGAGCGGACCGCATCGACCGTGATCTGATCCGCGAGCTTGAACGCGCGCACGGTCGAGGTGAGCAGTCCGTTCACCCGCTCCTTGTCCTGCCACAGCTTGACGATCGAGACGCCTTCCTTCGGCTGCCCCGGCGGGTACGCCCCGCTAGCGGCTTCGACGGTCGTGAACGAGCTCATGTTGTAGGTCGACGGATTCTGGTCGGCACGAGAAAGCATGTGCGCCGCGAAGGGTGCGTTGAAGTCGCTCGACTCCGACGCCGCGTCCACGGCCGCGCAGCGCTCCTCGTAGTCGTTGCGGTTCCCGACGAAGCCGTCGCTCTCGACGTGGGCGCGCGTCTCGCGGCGCCCGGAGTTGTCGACGTAGTACATCGACGCAATGCCGCCCGACTCCCCGGATCCGAGGCGTCCTAGCGCGAGGCTGTGGATCACCGTCACCGGGTTCCCGCGCGGCCAGTCCGCGGCGGGGCCGAGGCCTTCGGTGGGTTTCGTGACGGCGCCCTCCAACTCGTCGGCGCCGGGCGTTTCCTCGGCCTCCTTCGTCCGTCCGAGGGCCTGGTCCTCGCAGGTGCCGGGGGTCTGGTCGTACGCGTTCCGGTCGCAGGCGAACGGGTCGTCGTCGACGTTGCACGGCCCGTAGAACTCGCTGATGAACGTGGACTGCGGGTAGTGGATCTGCCAGAGGAACGCGCGGGCGTCCTTGATCGAGTAGGTCAGCTCGGTCGCTTCCGCGGCGGGGGCCGCCGGGGCCAGCATGGCGACGATCATGAGGCCGAGGACCGCGGCAGCGAGGACGCGCGACGCCTTCTTCATGTCAGTTCGTCGTCAGACGCTCGGGAACGCGCACGTCGGACAGGGTCAGGAAACCGTGCGAGAAGTCGTCGAACCCTCGCCCGGTGAAGTTCGTGAGCCAGATGGCCTTGCCGCCGAAATGATCCAGCGAGCTCGTGTTGAGGATCGGCCCGATGCCGGCGTCCCAGTTCCGGAGGTTCCCCACCGTGTTGATCAGACCGGAGCGGGTGAGGTTCGGGCCGGTCATGCCGGTCCAGAGCCCCAAGCCGAGCGTGATCGCGATCGGCCCGTACGTTAAGACGTCCTCGGGCTCGTTCGGCAGGTACTGCTTCCGGACGTTGCGCAGGGTCTCCGCGGCCGGGAGGTTCGACCACGGCACGCACGGGAGCGCCTGGCAATCGGTCAGCATGCCGGTGCAGTCCGTGTCGCATACATCGGCCAGCGCCTGCACCCAGCACGTCGCGCAGGCCCACTGCACGCCTGAGGACTGCATGCTCCACCCCGCGTTCGCCGCCGCGTGCGCTCCGAACACACCGTTGAGCGCGTCGAGCGCGATAACGGCGTTGGGGCTCGGGTTCTGCGGATCGCGATCGGCGTAACAATTGCGGATCTGCTGGATCTCGGACTGCATCCCTCCCGGCGCTTCCTGGGCCTTCTTGTAGGCGACGCAGCGGTCGGGCATGTCGTAGCCGTTGATGTGCTTGAAGATCTGCTGGACGACGCGAACCTGGTTGTTCGCCAGCGACGGGTCGGAGAGGATCGCGAGGCGCTTCAAGCCCCGCGTGTTCATCAGATAGCCGGTGTGGATCGCGGCGACCTTCAACAGGTCGGTGCCCGGCGCGAAGTTCCACGGCAGCAAGCGCGGGTACCGCATCTCGGTGAAGTAGCACCAGATCCCGGGTACCTTCCGCGAGTTCTGGTACTGCGTCGCCGGACCCATGAGGTTCGACTGCAGATAGCAGTCGCGCACCAGGAAGACGTGCTCGACGTCGATCAGGCGGCGCATGGCCGCGGCGGCCTCGTCCTGGGTGTTCTGGTTGAGCGAGAGGACCTTGAGCTCGACCTTGCGCCCCCAGATGCCGGGCCGCGTCGGGCAACTCCAGTCGAAACCACCGGGAACCGAGCGCACCGAGTTGAGGTACGCGACGGCGACGCGCATCACGCGCGCCGTCTGCTCGCCGAGCGGACGCAGCGCGCCGGACAGCGGGATGATCGTCCCCCACTTGATCGTGTCGGCCGTATAACCCTGGTCCGGGTTGGAGGTCTTCGCGCACCGTTCGGCCGCGGGCACCGAGACGCCGCGTCCGATGTTGACCGCGCCCTGTGAGCCCTTGGTGAGTTGCGTCGCGCGGACGTCGGTCGGCTCGATCGTCGGAACGCTCGCCGGTTCGATCTTGCGCGCCAGCACGGTCGTGCCGCAGGCGGTGAGCACCATCATCAGCGCGATCGCGTGGAGACCGAGGTTGCGCTTCACCCGTCGATCCCCTTCCGCAGGTCCAGTTCGCGGAGCAGCGCGATGATCAACCCGAACGCGGCCAGGATCGCGCCGGCGAGGAGCAGCCACGCTCCCCATCCGAATCCGGCGTGGTAGCCGACGTAGCGCGGCGTCCTGCGGGCGACCTCGGCCCAGCTGCGCGCGCGGTCGTCGAACGCGAGCAAGCGCGTCGCGATGAGCCCGCC
>JBASRP010000162.1:0-3099 GCA_049273905.1 Actinomycetota bacterium | reverse complement strand
CCGCCAAACCGCCGGCCCGGAGCGGCGGGACGATCAACGCCGGGAGCGCCGCGACGAGGACCAGATCGGGGAGCCTGCCCTGCGAGAACGACGCCAGCGCGAGTGGCGAGAGCGCGTACGCGATCGCCATGACCCGGCGCGGCGCAGGTGGCATACCCACCGCAGCGCCGAGCTTCGAGGCCGCGGCACCCGCGAGCGGCAGCAGGGCCAAGATCAAGATCCGTTCCGCGAGCCGCGCGCTGCCGAAGGACACGATCGATAAGAGACCCCCGAGGAAGAGTGACGGAGACGCCGGAGCGGCGCCTCCTGTGCCGGCGCTGCGCCAGCCGGAGAAGAATTCTGTGAAGAACGCGCCCGGGCCGCGGGGGAATGGAGCGAGGTCTGCGCCGGCAAGGCCGCCGCTTCCATAGAGATGGCGCGCGCCGATCAGGTACGCGATCACCAGGATCGTCGAGATGATCGGCAGAGGGTGTGCGGCTACCGCGTCGATGAGCCGCCGCGGCGAGCGCTCGGAGATCGCGCCCTCTTCCTCGTCGATCCCCTCCGCCGGCTCGCCAACGACCTGTTCGAGGGCGCGCTCGACATACGAGCGAACGCGTGGCGCGCCGCGCACCATCAGCTTCACGACCTCGCGGTCCGGCACCTTGCGCCGGCGCTGCGCGCGGGCCCGAGCGCGCAACGTCGAGGGAAGGTGGACCAGGTTCCACTGCAGAGCGGCGAGCGTTTGACGCGCCGCGATCCGCCGGCCGCCGACGAGATAGAGGACGACGTTCATGAACGAGACGGCGAGCGTCACCGGCAGCGCGACGATGAGGTGCGGAAGGCTGTAGTTCTTCAGGAGCGAAGCGATCATGTTGCGCTCGGTGAAGTAGCGGTTGCGTCCGGCGAGTGGACCCGGGCGATCGCCGCGGGACGACGCCGCGGCATGCCGCACACGCGCGTCCGTCGTCACCACGGAACGGAATCCCGCGATCCGCGCGCGCCAGGAAAGATCGAAGTCGTCGCGCAGAGCGACGTAGCGGAGATCGAAGAGGCCGACGCGCTCGATCACGTCGCGACCGACCAGCAGGCACGCGCTCGACGAGAAGAAGACTTCCTTGAGACCGTCGTGCTGCCCCTGATCGAGCTCGCCGCGCTCGAGCGGATCGAACAAGCGTCCGAAACGATCGGTCGTGAGCCCGACCTCTTGCAGGCGCTCGGGCTCGTCCCACTCGACGAGTTTGGCGCCGACGATGCCGACACGTTCGCGCTCGAGCGCCTGGAGCATCGCGTCGACGGTCTCGGGGTCCATCGCGGCGTCGTCGTGCAACAACAGGAACGCGTCGTGCGCGGTGCCGCGCTCGGACGCCACCTTCAGTCCGGCGGCGAGCGCGCGTCCGTATCCGACACGCCGATCTAAAGAGACGACGTTCGACGCGCCGAACGCTTTCTCGAGGAGAGCGCGCGAACGATCGGTCGACGCGTTGTCGACGGCAAGGATCTCGATCTCGTCGTGCGTCTGATTGCGGACACCCTCGATCACATCCGGTAACCAGGATTCCGCGTTACTTGCGACGAGGAGGACGAGAACGGATCGGTTGTCCGTGCTCATGAACGCGCGCGAGCCTATCAAGCGGCTTTCCGAAGGGGCGAATCCCTCGCTTTGCCATCCCCGGGGAAGCGCTCCAAAAAGGCCGGGAAAAACACTGAGGCCCTGCCAGGCGGGCAAGGCCTCAGAAAACAGTTTCGCTCTTAGCGCTTCTTGCGGCGCGCGGTTGCCTTTTTGCGCGTCGTCTTCTTCGCAGCCTTCTTGCGCTTGGCTGGCTTGCGCGCTGCGGTTGTCTTCTTCGCAGCCTTCTTGCGCTTGGCCGGCTTGCGCATCGTCTTCTTCGCTGCCTTACGCCTCTTCGCTGGCATCTGCTCACCCCCTCTCCCTATCGGTGATAGGGAAGGCCTCCGTCATTCGCTATGACGCGAGCTTCCGCTTGAACCGTCTCCGTTCTCGCTCGGAGAGGCCGCCCCAGATCCCGAAACGCTCGTCGTTCGCGAGCGCGTAATCCAGGCACTCATCACGCACGGCGCATTGCGCGCAGATGCGTTTGGCTTCCCGCGACGATCCACCCTTTTCGGGGAAGAACACATCCGGGTCGACGTACGCGCAGAGAGCTTCCTCCGCCCATGGAAGTTCCTCTTCGGAAAACCGTTGCACCTGTCGCTCCTCCCCACTCGCGCTCTCGACTCCCCCGAGTTGTTGCAGCCGCGTCGGTGAATGCGACAACTGTAATTACGCTGGTGTAATTCTAGGAATATGTAACTCCAGGTCAAGTGTTCGAGGGATTTTTTTCGCAAGCTGTGGATAACCCGCTCACACGCGCGCGAGCGACGTGAAACCTGAAACGTGCACGTCATCGCGCTATTCGCGTCGCGCGCGACGACTTTGCGAGCGATCTCGCGCGCATCGGTTCGATAGAAACGTGTCGGCCGGTTCCTATGAACCGGCCGAACGTGGGGGGAGAGGTTGGCGCTCGCGCGCTTTTGTCGAGTTAGTTGTCGGGTCGCGAGCGGAAACGCTCGATGGCCCGGCAGGATGGAATCGCGGTAGTCCTCGGACCGCGCGACGGTAGTCCGGCGGGGCTAATGGACCCGGCCCGGTTGGACCGTCCTATTCGTCCGCGCTCGTCCCCGACGTCCCACCTTGACCGCCGCCTTCCGCACGTGCGCGGTCCGCTGCTTCCGCGCGCGCGCGTGCTTCGGTGGCGAGACGATCCGCCATCCGTTTCGCGTCTGCGGCGAGACGTTCGGCGAGCGACCCCTTGTCCGCGCCGCGCGCCGGCTTCGCGCTCGTGCGCTTCTCGCGCGGCGGCGTCTTCGGTGTGTCGCTCTTCGCGTCCGGCGTCTTCGGTTCCGCGGGCTTCGCCGGTTCGCGTTTCGCGCGCGACGGCTTCGCAAGGGGCGGCGGAGCGGGCGGTGCGGCCGGCGGCTTGGCGGACGCTTTCTTCGCCGCGGGGGACGGCTTCGGTTTCGGCGCCGGTTTCGCGGCGGGCTTCATGGGCGGCACCTGTTTCGCGGGTTTCGGTTCGACGGCGCGCTTGGCGCGCACGGGCTTCTTTTCCTCCACGG